>JANXQR010000151.1 GCA_025353435.1 Acidobacteriota bacterium
TGACGCCGAAGCCGCCGACGTAGTAGAGGTCTACGGGCTCCAGGCGGAAGAAGCTGAAGTCGGCGAAGTCGACCCAGTAGCGGCTGCTCTCGTGTCGGGCGAGGTAGGCCGCGCGGGCGGGGGCAAGGTCGGGTTCGGGCACCGGTTCGGCGCGTCCGACCAGGGTGGCGCGGGCAGAGCCGAGGGGGTCCCCGTCGGCGGCCGGCTGGCTGAGGAAGAGGCTCGAGCGGGGGTCGGCCTTGAGATTCTGCGTGTGCATGGCCATGTTGCTGATGAGGAATATGGGGCGGCCGGCGGAGTCGAGTGCGTACGGCATCAGGGAACCGAAGGGGAAGCCGACGAGCTTGCGGGAGAGTGACGACAACGTGCCTACCGTTGCGAGGGAGAGCAGGGTGCGGGTGCGCTCGGCGTGAGTAGGCTCGGGGAGTTGCGGAAGGGCGGGCCCGGTGTAGGCGTGTTGGCGGGGCGGGGATTGGTCAGACGACATTTTGTTCCTCACGTGTTCACAACATTAAACGCGGGCCGACTGGCGATCGGCGTGGCATCCTCCCACCCTAGCGACAAAAACAAAGACGTCGCGAGGGTGGGGCACCCGGATTCGTCCCGGCTAGACGTTTTCCGCTCGCTCCAATCCGCTGGACTATTTCGGGAGCTGGGTGGTGTCCCAGCCGCCGCCTAATGCGCGGATGAGTTGGACGGAGGCCGCGAACTGGCGCGCCTGGAGGTCGGTTAGGGTGCGCTGGTCGCTGATGAGGGCGGTTTCGGCGGTGAGGACTTCGAGATAGCTGGTGACGCCGCCTTTGTAGCGCTGATTGGAGAGATCAAGGGAGTGCTGGGCGGAGGCGACGGCGCGCTGCTCGACGATGGATTCCTGGTCGAGGTCGCGAAGCTGGGATAGATTGTCTTCGACGTCCTGAAAGGCTGCGTAGATGGTGTTTTTGTAGGCGGCGGCCTGGGCTTCGTACTGATGGCGGGCCTGGTCGGTGAGGGCATGGCGCTGTCCGGCGTCGAAGAGAAGCTCAGCTGCCTGCGCGCCGAGGGACCATAGAGCGCTGGGGCCCTGGAGCCATGTGCCGCCGTGGGTGCTTTCGAATCCGGCTGTGCCGTTGAGGCTGATGGTGGGGTAGTAGGCGGCGATGGCGATGCCGATGCGGGCGTTGGCGGCGGCGGCGAGGCGCTCTTGAGAGGCGATGTCGGGACGGCGCTCCAAAAGCTGTGACGGAACGCCGAGGGGGACCTTGGGCAGCGGCGCGTCGAGCGGGGAGAACGGAATGCTGAAGTCCGAGAGGTTGTACGTGGCGATGGTGCCGACGGCGTGCTCGAATTGGGCTCGAGCGACATTCACGTCGACAAGCTGGGCGCGGACGGTTTCGAGCTGGGTCTGGGCCTGGGCCACGTCTACTTCGGTGGCCACGCCTCCTTTCAAGCGCCGCTGGGCGAGATCGAGCTGATGCTCAAGATCGGCGATGGTGCGCTTGAGGAGCTGGATTTGCGAGTCGAGGCCGCGGAGCTGAAAGTAGTCGGCGGCAAGCTCGGCGTGGAGCGAGAGGTCGATGGTGGCGACGTCTGCGGAGCTGGCCTGGGCGGACTCGCTGGCGGCTTCCACGCTGCGGCGGACGCGGCCCCAGAAGTCGGGTTCCCAGCTGCCCTGGCCGGCGATGACGAGGTCGTTGTAGCTGGTTTTGGACGCGGACGTTGCGAACGGCCTGTGGTGGGATTGGCGGGAGTGGGAGACGCCGGGGCCCGCGGAGAGGGTGGGAAAAAGATTGGCTTGCGCGGCGGCGATCTGGTCGCGCGCGGCAAGGTAGTTTTCGACTGCCCGGCGGAGGGCTTGGTTGTTGGTAGCGATGCGGTCTTCAAGTTGGTTGAGCTGGGGATCGTTGTAGAGCTCCCACCATTTTCCGCGCAGCATGCCGTCAGAGGGGGAGGCGGGTTTCCACGAGCCGTCGGTGGGCGCGGGAGGTGGGACGACAGAGGGCGCGCCGGTTTCCTTGTAGGCCGGTGGGGCGGTGAAGACGGGCTTGCTGTAGTCGGGACCGACGGGTTTGCAGCCGGTGAGAAGGGCGAAGATAAAGAGGCCGGCGAACGCACTTGATAGCCATCCCACCCTTGCGCCAAGAAAAAGGCGCAAAGATGGGTCACGGAGGATTTTCTCCTGTTCGTGCGAATGCTCATGTTCGCGAATTTGTGGCGCGGAGGGCATGGCTACTGCTTGCCTCCGTTGGGGTGAGGGTTGGGAGTCTCGACGTTGAGCTTTTCGCCTTCGATGAGGGAGTCGGGCGGGTCTTGAATGACGGTGTCGTTGGGGCCGATGCCGGAGATCACTTCAACGGTTGCGCCGTTGTCCTGGCCGATGGTGATGGGGACCAAGTGGGCGATGTTGCCGTTGATGACCGTGCCCACGCGAATGCCTTCGCGGCGGAAGATGAGAGCCGCAGCGGGCACAACAAAGGTCTGGGCAGCGGACTGCGTCTTGAAGTGAACTTGCGCTAAAGAGCCAGGCATCAGCTCGCCCTTGCGGTTGTCGACGTCGAGTTCGATGAGCAGGGTGCGATTGCCGGGGTCGATGGAGTCGGAGCTGCGGACGTATTTTGCTTCGAAGGTTCTTCCCGGATACTGCGAGAACGTGAGTGCCACCTTTTGGCCGCGCTTGATTGCTGCCGTGAAGGCTTCAGGAATGTTGGCATACACACGCAAAGTGCCGAGCGATTGCAGGTGAAAAAGCTCGTTGGCAGCGCCACCGTTGATGAGCTGGCCGGTGTCGATGTTGCGCGCGGTGACTACGCCATCGAAGGGCGCGTAAAGCTTCTCAAAGCTCTGCAGCTGCTTGAGGCGTTCCACGTTGGCCTGTGCGGATTTGACGGCGGACGAAGTGGAAGCGGCTTGAGTGACGAAGGTCTCGGTGTCTTGCTTTGATACGGCATCGGAGGTGAGAAGGCCGGTGTAGCGATCGGCCTGGGCCTTGGCGTTGCCGGCGTTGACTTCAGCGGTGGCCAGGTCAGCCTGAGCCTGCGACACCTGCTGGTCGAGTTCGGGTGTGGCGATTTCGGCAAGCAGATCGCCCTTCTTCACGTGCGCGCCGATGTCGTAGTACCACTTGGTGAGGTAGCCGGAAGTGCGCGCGTAAATTGGCGCATCGCTCCAGGCAGTCACATTGCCGGGAAGCTGAAAGCTGTCAGCAGACGCGCCGGCTTTGGCGGGAAGGGCAATCACGGTGGGCGCGGCATCGCGCTGCGTGGTCTCGGCGAGCACGGTGGCGTTGTGATGGCGCTTGAGAATCCCGGAGATCGCGAGGACGACGACGACGATGGCAACGATGATGAGGCCGATTGAGGTGTTGCGTCCGTTGGCGGCGGGATGATCGGGAGCAGACTCGTGGTCAACCGAGTGGCTCTTTGTGGCCTGGGGCGCGGGTTGTTGTTGAGACGATGGGCTGTTCATACGAATTACTCCAGATGCGTGTCGAACTCGTCGTAGGTCATGGTGGAAGGACCGGCGTGGGCGCGCTTGCGACTTTCGAGCCAGCCATGCATGACCGCGAAAAATGCAGGCACGAAGAACAAAGTGGCGACTGTGGCCAGCAGCAGGCCGCCAATGACGGCGCGGCCGAGGGGCGCGTTCTGCTCGCCGCCCTCGCCGAGGCCGAGGGCCATGGGCACCATGCCGATGATCATGGCGAGCGCGGTCATCAGCACAGGGCGAAAGCGGACGAAGCCTGCGTTGAGAGCGGCCTTGCGTGCGTCGCCAACGAGGACATCGAGTTGCTCGCGTGCGAAGCTGACCACGAGGATGGAGTTAGCGGTGGCCACGCCCATGCACATAATGGCGCCGGTGAGCGCGGGCACGCTGAGGCGCGTATCGGTGAGGAACAGGAACCACGCGATGCCGGCAAGCGCGGCGGGCAAGGCCGAGATGATGAGCAATGGATCGAGCCACGACTGAAAGTTGACGACGATGAGTAGATACACAAGCAGGATGGACATGGCGAGGCCGCCGATGAGGCCGATGTAGGACTTGTACATGGTCTCGCTTTGTCCGCGGAGATTGAAGCTGGAGCCGCGCGGCAGGTCCTTCTCGTGGCGGTCGCGAATCTTCTCCATGGCGCGCGTCACTGTGCCAAGGTCAGTGCCGCTCACGTTGGTGAAGATGTCGATGACGGGTTGCACGTCGTAGTGACTCACAGTGCCAAGCTCGGTGCCGGGAACGATGGTGGCGACGTTGCCGAGTACCTGCATCGAGCGCATTGAGCCCGGGGCTGAGGAAGCAACGGTGGTGAGGCTGCCACCGGGGCCGGACGACTGCGGTATCTGAACTGTGGATGCGCCGGAGATGGGCAGGCTCTGGAGGTCGGACATGGAGTCGAGCCGGTACTGCGGGCTCTGCGTGGCGATGGGGTAGCTGACGCCGTTGCGGGGATCGAGGAAGAAGTTGGGCGCGGTCTGGAAGCTGCCGCTGAGCGCGATCAGGACGGACTGCGTCACATTCTGTTGTGTGATGCCGACCGACTGGGCACGCATGCGATCGACATTCACGGTCATGCGGGGCTGGTCGAACGGCTGTTGAATGCGCGCGTCGGCGGCACCGGGCACATAGCGAATTTCGTCGAGCATCTTTTCCGCGAGAGCGCGGTTTTCCTGGAGATTGGGACCCACGATTTGGATGTCGATGGGCGCTGCCAGGCCGAAGTTGAGAATCTGCGTGACGATGTCGACGGGCAGCACGTAAAAAGTCACGCCGGGATACTGATGCGCGAGGACTGTGCGCAGGTGATCGACGTAGGGCTCGGTGGGGTGATGCTTGGGGGTGAGCTGCACCTGAATATCGGCGTCAGATGGGCCGATGGGCGCGGAGGTCGAGTAGGACAGATTGAGGCCGGAGTAGGGCAGGCCGATGTTATCGACGATGTTGACGATCTCGTCGGAGGGAATGTTCTCGCGGATGGTGGCGTCGACGTGATCGCAGAGCGCGGCAGTTTCCTCTATGCGGGTACCGGTGTGAGCGCGCACGTGAATCTTGAAGCTGCCGGCATCGACGGCGGGGAAGAAGTCTTCGCCCAGGAAGAAGGTGAGGCCGCCAGCGGATGCGAGGGTGAACGCCGCAAAGAGAATCAGGAAGAGCGCGGCGTGATCGACGGCGAGGGTGAGAAGGCGCAGGTAGCCGATGCGAATTTTTTCGAAGCGCGACTCGAAGGCGAGCTGGAATTGGGTAAAGGGGTTACGGCTGGATATTCTGCGCTCGGCTTCCGCTTCGTCGTGCTCGTGGAGCAGGTAGCGCGCCATGGTGGGCACCACGGTTCGCGAGAGCAGATAGCTGGCGAGCATGGCGAAGACCACTGATTCAGCCATGGGCACGAAGAGATATTTGGCCACACCGCTTAGGAAGAACATGGGCACGAACACAATGCAGATGGCGAGCGTGGAGACCAGCGCGGGCGTGGCGATTTGCGCTGCGCCGTCGAGGATGGCCTGTTCGATCTCCTTCCCGGTTTCGAGGTTACGATTGATGTTTTCAATCTCGACGGTGGCGTCGTCAACCAGGATTCCGACGGCCAGTGCCATGCCGCCGAGGGTCATGATGTTGATGGTTTCGCCGAGGGCCGCGAGTGCGGCCAGAGAGCACAAAATCGAGAGCGGAATGGAGACCGCGATGATGAGCGTGGAGCGCCAGCTGCCCAGGAAGACGAGGATCATGACGCCGGTGAGGCAGGCTGCGATGATGCCCTCGCGCACCACGCCGGAAATTGCGCCGCGTACGAAGATGGACTGATCGCTGAGCGCGGAAATCTTCAGCTCCGGCGGAAGCTGGCCAGACATGCCGTCGATCTTGCTGCGCACGCTCTTGATGATGTCGAGCGTGGAGGCGGAGCCAATCTTCATCACGTTCATGAGGATGGCGCGGCGGCCGTCGACGCGGACGATATTGGTTTGCGGCGGGCTGCCGTCCCTCACGTGGGCTACGTCGCGAATGTAGATCATAGCGCCATTGATGGTGCGGATCGGCAGGTTGTTCAACTCCGCAATGACCGATGGCGCCGAATTGGTTTCGATCGCGTATTCAAAGCGATCGATCTTCATGGTGCCCGAGGGCGCAATCACGCTTTGCGCGTTAATGGCGTTGACGACATCGGACGGTGAGAGGCCTTTGGCCTGCAATGCATGCAGGTCGAGGTCAACCTGGATCTGCCGCTGTTTACCGCCGAACGGGAACGGGGTCTGCGCGCCTTCGACTGTGGCGATTTGGCTGCGGATGGTGTTCTGTCCAAGATCGAAGAGCCGCTGTTCATCGAGCCCCTGCCCAGCGAGCCCCAGTTGCAGCACCGGCACGCTGGAGGCGTTGTACTGAATGATGAAGGGAGGATTCGAGCCGGGCGGGAGCTGACGCAAAATACCCTGGCTGACCGAGGTCACCTGGGCGACGGAACTGGCGATGTTGACGCGGGGCTGGAAAAAGACCTTGATGATTGCGACGCCGTTGAATGACTGCGACTCAATGTGTTCAATGTCGTTGACCGTTGTGGTGATGGCGCGTTCGCTGGGGGAGACCAGGCGGTTGGACATCTGCTCCGGGGAGAGGCCGGCATAACCCCAAACTACCGTGACGATGGGGATATTGATGTTGGGAAAGATATCCGTCGGCATCGATTCGATGGAGTAGACGCCGAGGATCAGAATCAAAAGCGCGAAGACGACAAAGGTGTATGGCCGCCTGAGCGCAAGCCGAACAATCCACATCATAAGGCTGGTTCTCGCTCCAGAGCCGGGTCGTCGGGGGAGAGAGCGCTCAACGCCGGATCAGGAAATCTGAAATGAATGTTGGCCGGTCCGTGAGCTCTCTGACCCGATGGCTAGCTCGCCAGGGTCTTTTCAAAATCCGCGTGAAGCTACCATGGTAGATGAAGACCGGGGACTGGCACACGATCTCAGGTGAAGATTTCTCTCGCACGTCTTAAAGACGCGCGGCAAGGGGGAAAAGATGCAAGAGCCGGTGCGAGCTGTTTTCGAAGGCCCACATTCTGAGAAGGATGGGTGGCGTCACTCCCAAAATCAGATTCGAGCGGGCTCAAACTTCAAGCCTCTCGAAGAGGTTTATCGGAGTTATCGAGGCATTTATGATCCTGTTCTGTCTTCGCAGAAGGAGATCGATGTCACGAGACGAAATCGTACTGCTGGTGAGCCGTGCGTTGGCCGTCATGCAAGCGGCCTATGCGTTGGTTGATGTGACCTACGTTCCTGGGTACTTGTTCTCCGCCGATCACTACGGGTCCGCCGGGGGGTACCTCAGCACCATTCACAGGATCGATATCGCAGAAATGTTGGTTCGGATCGTGGGTCTTTCGTTCCTGTCGTGGCTCTTCTGGCAGTGCGGGCCCTGGGTGGCGGAGTTACTGCTGCCCGCGCGCGCGGAAACAGTCCCAACGGCAACCGATTGACACATTTTCCCTGCATCTTGCAGTATCCGCACTAAACCAAAAGGGTGCGAGCCGAAGCGCGCACCCCTTTTCAGCAGCTTAACAAGCCTACGATTTTAGTACTTGAACGGGAGAGTATTCCGCTTCCTCTACGTGCACTTTCTCCACCATCCTCAACGGGTAATACGCGTTGCGGGTGTACTGCTTGACCATGCGGTTGGTGTTGAAGAACGATCCGTTAAATGCCAGCGTGGTGCGCATGATCTGCGCCCAGTTCTCTGGCGACTTCAGATACAGCGGGACCACAGCCGTTTCCAGCTTGTGATAGAGGGAGAGGGCCTCGTCGCCGTCAGTGGCGCCGTCTTCAACGGCCCAGCCGGTGACGCCTTCGATGCAGCCTTCAATCCACCAGCCGTCAAGGATAGAGAGGCTGGGAACGCCATTGAGCGCGGCCTTCATGCCACTGGTTCCTGACGCCTCGTAGGGGCGCTTGGGAGTGTTGATCCATACGTCAACGCCTGCAGTCAGCAGCGCGCCCAGGTCCCAGGCATAGTTTTCGAGGTAGACGATCTGCAGCAGATTGTTATTGAGCGCGTGCGCCTTGTCCACCACTTCGCGGATGAGTGCCTTGCCGGGCTCGTCCTGTGGGTGTGCTTTGCCGGCGTACAGAATCTGCAGGCCGCCCGCCGCTTCGGCAATGCGAACCAGCCTTTCCGGATCGGTGAACATGAGGTTGGCGCGTTTGTAGGTGGCCACGCGGCGCGCGAAACCAAGCGTCAGCACCGCGGGATTCAGCACCAGGCCGGTGCGGGAACCCACTTCAGCCAGCAATGCTTCCTTGGCACGCGCGTGCGCTGTGAGCATTGCGGTCACGGGCAGGTCGATAGCGTTGCGGAGGTACAGGTTGTCGCGCCGCCAGCTGGATATGTGCTCATCGAGCATCTTCTGCACGGGCTCTGAGACCCAGGTGGGCGCGTGCACTCCATTAGTGATGGAGTCAATGGTGAACTCCGGGAACATTTCGCGCGACACCTTGCCGTGCTGCATGGCCACGCCGTTGGCGTAACGCGAGAAGCGCAACGCGAGAAGGGTCATGTTGAGGAGGCCGTCTTTGAAGCAGCCCAGCTTTTCCAGGCGCGCCGTGCGCTCACTGCCCAGGATGCGGATGGTCTGCTCGGTCGAGAAGCGGTCGTGTCCGGCGGGCACCGGAGT
>JANXQR010000152.1 GCA_025353435.1 Acidobacteriota bacterium
AGTGAACACGAGAGCAATTGGAGCATGGGAGCAAGAATTACACGAGAACAAGAGGTAAAGAGCGATCAAGTGAAAAGCCCCTCCGGGAATGTACCGGGAGGGGCTTATTTCTGACCTAACTTAAGTATGGCAGGTTCGCTGAATTAATAATGGATTTTCCAATATATCTTTTCGCTTTGTTTTGTGTTGGTTGCAACGATTTCCACAGGATGGGCACTTGACAACATTTCCGCAGGCGCGGATTCGGAGGCATGATCTTCTGAACTGACGGGACTTGACGGTGCACCAACGAACGGCAAACGTCGGGGTCGGAAGTAATGGTGGCGATCCGGATGGATCAGCCGAATTGTTGCACGGCGACATCCTCGTTTGACGCGACGGCGGATTCGATCTTCTCGACTATGCTGCGGAGTTCACGGAGTTTGGCGTGTTGATCAAGCACAACTCGTTCGCACTGCAGGTATGCCTGGCGCGTTGCTTCCAGATGAGACTCGCAAATTCTGGATTCCAGTTCAAAGACCGCGAGGCATTCGCGGTATCGATTCAGGGTCTGGATATCGACCATGCTCTTACCCTTTCTCCGTGCAAATTGGGAAAAAGCCGGCAGTTCGCGTATCGACCGTGCAGGCACGCAAAGCGCGGACCATTGTTTCAACCAAGGACAATTAATCGGCGACCTAAAGTCGCCTATGTAATTGGATGCTATCGAGATGAAATCGGGCTACCTGTTCACAATTGCACACTAGGTTAACCAGGCAGGTGCGGCGGCCGACCAATCGCGTGGCGGAGTGTCTGCATAGGGAAGGAGCCATGCACGCTCGAATTCCTGCAATGCCAAGGGCTTGCCGAAGAGATACCCCTGGAAACAATGGCAACCGAGGTCACTGAGAAAGGCCCGCTGCTCTGCCGTTTCCACGCCCTCGGCAATGACTGACAATCTCATGTCTCTTGCCAGTGACAGGATGGTCCGCGCAATCGCGCCACTCGATGGATCAGCAAGAATGTCCCTTACGAAAGACCGATCGATCTTTAGCTCATCGAGGGGAAGCTTTTTCACATAGGAAAGCGAGGAGTAACCTGTGCCGAAGTCGTCCATGGAGATCCTGAATCCGCGAGACTTTAGAAGTGTCATCTTGCGAACCACGTCTTTGACGTCGTTCATGATGATGCTCTCAGTAAGCTCAAGCGTGATGTTCTCTGGTTTGGCTGCAGAACGGTCAGTGGCGTCAAGAACCATGTTCAGAAACTCAGGGTGCTGGAACTGCTGAGCACTGATGTTGATTGCAACCCTGAACCCCGTCAATTCATATTGATTCGCCCATTGAGCGGCCTGCGAAAAGGCCTTATTGAGAACCCATTCCCCCAGCGAGTGAATCAAGCCTGTTTCCTCAGCGATCTGAATGAACTCGCCGGGAGCGAGAAGACCGCGCGCGGGGTGATTCCATCGGACCAGTGACTCGGCCCCAACCAGGCCCGAGCTGGTCACCTGCGGCTGATAATGGAGCACCAGCTGGTCAGCCTCGATTGCGTGGCGAAGTTCCTCCTCAATCGCAGCATTGGCGTTGACGATTGATTGCAGCGCGGATGAGTAGAAGGAAATCTTCTTGAGGCCTGCCCTTTTGGCCTGCGAAAGAGCGATTTCCGCGCGGCGCAACACGCTGCCGGCTTTTTTGAAGCGGCTGCTGAAGACTGCAATCCCAATGCTTGTTGCCGTATGGCACTCGTGGTTTGCAAGCCTGCACGGCTGACTTACACATTCCTGGATCTTTTTGGCAATCGCCTGGACCTGCGCCACGGCCTGTTCGCGCACCACACTTAGGTCTTCAACCATGACCGCGAACTCGTTTCCGCCGGTTCGGGCGACCGTGTCCGATTCTCGCGTGCAGGTCACCAGGCGTTTGGCAATCTCCTTCAGAAAAAGGTCGCCACATCTGTTCCCTGTGGTTTCATTCAAGCGTCGAAGATCACTGAGATCCAGAAGCAGCACGGCCTTCTTGTTGTCGCCTGCTTCCGCCATGGACTGCTTGATGCAGTCCAGCAGGAAGCGGCGATTGGGCAACGACGTCAGCGGATCGTAATAGACGAGGCTCTTGATTCGCGCCTCCGCCTGCTTTACGTCGGAGATATCTTTCAAAACCGACACCATGTACGCGACGTCATCGATGATTACCTGGGATACCGACGAGATGCCCCAAAGGATCTCGCCATTCCGCCTGCGCAGTTGCACCTCGGCATTTTGAATCGACGATGTTTCACGAAAGGACTGAATCAGTTTTTCCCGGTCCTCATAATTCGCCCAGAGGTTGAGTTCACGCGATGTTCTCCCAATGACCTCCTCGCGTTTATATCCCAGCCCATCGAGAAATCGTTGGTTGACATCCACGAACATTCCATCACTCAGGCGGTTGATAGATACCGAGTCATGACTGGTGAGGAATACGCTACGATAAATCGCCTCGCTCGACCGCAAATCGTCCAGTGCTTGCCTGTGACCAGTGACATCGTGAACGACGGAGAAGATCAACGGCTGACCAAGCGAGTCCATCCGCGAAAAGAAGATCTCTACGTCCCGTTCCTCGCCCGACGCAAGACGATGGCGGAAGATAAAGCTGTTTCGCTCCGGATCGATTGCCCGCTTTCGCTCGAGGGCGGTGTGCTCCCAGTCGAGCGTATTGATCTGCTCAATCGATCTGCCAATGAGTTGATCCGGAGGGTAGCCATAGTACGAGAACGCAGCCTGGTTGGCTTCGACAATGCGGCCTCGTCTCGGCTCAAGCAGGAGCATCACCGAACCACTATTCTCGAATAGGTCGCGAAATCCGGCGTCCATCGTCGATAACGTTGACATGTAGTGGTTCCTTAATTCGTACTGGAATTTCTAACTGTAATTTCAAGTCCCATCAACAGTCTTTGCTCATTGGCAAGGTCACCAATAATCTTCTTTGTTGGAGGCGGCATAAGTCGTATGAGGCTCGGAATGGCGAGAATCTGATCTCCCTTGGCCCGTGCCGGGTGGAGTTGCAGGTCAATGACTTCAATCTCGTAGTTACCCTTGAGGTTGCTTTCGCATACACGCTTCAAGTTGGCAAATGCCGCCAAGGACCGCGGAGTTTCGCCAGCTATATATAGCCGGAACCCCCATTCCGGAGGCAGATCGGGCTCATTCTTGTTGCGCAGCCCGGGTTGAGTCTTCACTATATTTGCCCCTCCGATTCCTTGTGAAATGGTTAATTCTTGCGGTCGCTCGAGTCTATGTCGCCGGTCAAATGGCTGTTACCAAGGTGTAGGCCGTCGCTGCTCATGAGAAACTCCGCCATCTCCCGGGAATGCGCCATGCCGCGAGATTTCAAAATCCGCAGCATGACTCGCCGGCGGTCGCCAAAATCGACATCCCGCATGAGTATCCACGAATCCATAATTGACGACACGCGCTGTTCGGTGGCTTCCAGGTTCTGGGCATTGTTCGATAAGTGAGTAAATATGGTGGTTATCTGCCCCATTTTCAAATAGTCCACCAGGCGAGTGAGCATCGACTTGACCGGGTCCTTTTCGGAGACCGACATGAAGACCGAGATTGGATCCATGGCCACGACGGTCGGCCTGACTTTTCTTATCATCTGATGCATCGAGGCGAGATGCGCTTCCAGCCCCAGGCTGCTGGGTCTGACCGTGCTGAAATGCAGCAGTCCCTTTTCGACGAGCGGCTTGAGATCCATCCCCACGGATGCAAGATTGCGAACCGACTGCGCCATCGACTCTTCAAAGCCGAAATAGATTGCGCGTTCGCCGCGGTCGCATGCCGCTTTCAGAAAAGCGAAGGCAAGGCTGGTCTTGCCGGTCCCGGCTGTGCCCGATACGAGTACGCTGCTGCCGCGATAAAATCCATCGCCGTCAAGCATTGCATCGAGATCCAAAATGCCCGATGAAATTCGCTCGGAAGACGCGCTGTGAGTAAGACCAGCCGAAGTGAGCGGAAGCACGGATATGCCGTGCTCACCCATGAGGAAGGGATGCTCGTCCATTTCATGGAGCGTACCGCGATATTTCACGATACGCAGGCGGCGCGTAGAGATTTGGCCGTCAATCCGGTGATCGAGCACGATGACGCAGTCTGCGACGTACTCCTCGAGACCATAGCGAGTGAGGTGAGATCCGCCGCGTTCCCCGGTAACAATTGCTGTGAGCCCGCGGTCTTTGAGCCAGCGGAAAAGGCGGACCAGTTCCGATCGGACGATCGCCTCATTGCCTATGCTGGCAAACAGCACCTCGATGGTATCGAGCACCACCCGCTTTGCGTGGATTGTATCGACTGCATTCCCGAGCCGAATAAAGAGCCCTTCGAGATCGAAGCCGCCATTTTCCGATATCTCGTTTCGATCCAGGTGCACGTGATCGATGGAGAGCTTTCCCTCTTTTTCCATGCCCACGAGGTCATAGCCAAAGGAGGCAAAGTTGGCTGCAAGATCTTGTTCCGACTCCTCGAACGCCATGAATACACCGGGCTCGTTGTACTCGAGTGCGCCATGTATTAGAAACTCCATTGCGAGGACGGTTTTACCGGCGCCAGCGCTCCCGGACACCAAGGTTGTGCGTCCGGTAGGCAGGCCTCCATGGGCAATTTCGTCGAGCCCTTCAATGCCGGTAGGGCTTTTCGGCAATGGAGTTCTGTTTGACTCGGCCAAGTGAATCACCTTCATCTTGAGTCGTCGATTAGATCTTAAGTTGACATAGGAACGGTGCTTAGATTATAGGCCTATCGTTGCGCGCGCCCAGGCGTCATAAGTCACACCAAAGTCGTAGTCGATTGGCTGCATGGCCGGGGCTGCGTACCTGCTGCCGGGAGCGCCTGGACGGCGTGTGGACCGCATTTGCCGGCTACGCGAAGCCGGGCGTACGCGGAGCTATTCGGCTTCGGGGGGGACTTGCTCTAACTGGCGCTTCCAGGTGCGTTGATTTTTGCGCCAGGATTTTTTGAGATCTTCGAGGATGCGGTCGAAGTCGGCGTTGGTGCGGAGGTTGTTCCAGGCCGGATTCTTCTGGAACCAGGGGTAGTTTTCATTACCTAAATAGATGGCGCGGCGGAGCCAGTGGAGGGCTTCGGTCGAGTCACCTTCAACGGCGAAGTAGGTGGCGAGGCGATAGGCCATTTCGCTGTCGGCTTCAGCGGCGGCGAGGGTGTCGTCTTTGAGGAGCGCGGCGGCCTGGGGGCGCTCGCCGGCCTGCACGTAGCAGAGGGCAAGGGTGGGGACGGCGATGCGCAGGGACTCGTCGTCGCGGATGACACGCTCGAGGATGTCGATGGCTTCGCCGAGATTGCCAAGGCGCATTTGCTGATAGCCGGCGGAGGTGCGGAGGAGGGGGTGGCGGGGCTCGAGAGCGAGGCCTTTTTCGAGTTCATCCCCGGCGAGCTCGAGTTGATTTTGATAGTGGTAGACGCGGGCGCGGTGGTTATAGAGGATGGCGGCGTTAGAGGGGTTGAGTTTGAGGGCACGATTGAACTGGTGGAGGGCTTCGAGGTACATGCCGTCGCCGCGGAGGGCGAGGCCGGCGACCATGTGGACGTTCCAGTCGTTGGAGGCGGTGGAGAGCATGTTGGCGATGCCGTGGCGGGCGGATTCTTTTTCGCCGCGGGAGAGGAGCATGTAGATGCGGTAGAGATTTGGTTCGGTGGCGTTGGGGTCGAGAATGAGGGCTTCGTCGAAGGCGCGGCGGGCGTGCATGATGTGGCTTTGTCCGCCGAAGCCGTGGCGCGTGTATTGGAGTTCGGCGATGCCGAGGCCGCTCCAACCTTGGGCGAATTCGGGGTCCTTGGTGGTGACGCTGGTGAAGAGGGCGTGAGCGCGATCGAGGTCGGCGCGGGAGCCGGTGCGGACCATGAAGGAGCTGAGGAGGGCGCGGCCCTGGAGGTACTCCTCGCTGACGGGGCCCGGGAGTGAGGCTTCACGGGCGGCGGGGCGCGAGGCGTCGGAGGAGGGAGTTTCGATACGGTCAGCGGCGCTGAGGCCGTGGAGCGCGGCGAAGACTTCGTTGGAGATTTCGGATTGGACCGCGATGAGATCAAGAGAAGCGACGCGAATGGCGCCGCCTGAGCGAACGCTTTGCGAGGCCACGTCGAGGAGCTGCCAGTTGAGGTCGAAGCCTTGATCGGAGCGGAGGAAGCTGCCGGCGAGGACGAAGGAGACGAGCAGGCGCTGGCCGACTTGAAGGGGATCCATCTGCGCCATGGGGAGGTTCATGAGCGTGCTGGAGGGGCGAACGACGAGCGCGGGAATGCGGGCGAGGCGGGCTGCGATGGCGTCGGCGAGGGCATAGCCGTAGAGTGGTGCGACCTCAGTGGCGCCGAGATTGGCGAAGGGAAGGACGAGGAGCGATGTGGGCTGGGTCTTGTCGCCAGCGGACTCACGAAAACGCTCGGCGAGCATGGAGAGGAAGCCGGTGGCGCGCTTTTCCGCTTCGATGCCGGTGGTGGGCAGGTTGGCGGCGGCCTCGCCGGGAATGCTGCCGGTCTCGATTTGCTGGGCCTTCATGATGGTCTTGAGGGCTTCCCGGACTTCGCCGGCGGAGGTGTAGCGGGCGGCGGGATTTTTTTCGAGGCAGGTGAGGATGACGCTTTGGAGTTCAGGCGAGATGCCGGGGACGATCTCGGTAAGGTTTGGGGGCTCTGAAAATTGAATTGCGCGGATGGCCTGGAAGTCTTCCGCGTCGGGGCGAGCGAAGGGATGTCGACCTGAGGTGAGCTCGAAGAGGATAACGCCGAGGGCCCATACGTCAGACTGCACGCTGGACTGGCCGGTAACGAACTGCTCGGGGGCCATGTAACGGATGGTGCCGCCGCGCGCGGTGTAAGTGGCGGCGACGGAAGCGTCTTTGGCGAGCGCGGGCTTGGCGGGATCGAAGTTGGCTTCATCAGGACGGATGCGGCGGGCGAGGCCGAAGTCGAGGATTTTGGCGAGGCCGCCGTCAGTGAGCATGACGTTTTGCGGTTTCAGGTCGCGATGAAAAATGCCGAGGGAGTGGGCGGCCTGGAGACCGTCAGCGACCTGGATGCCGACGGAGAGGACGAGTTGCATGCTGGCGGGGCCGCGGGCGATGAGGCGATCGAGCGACTGGCCGGGGACGTACTGCATGACGATGTAGGCTTCGTCGCCGCTTTCGCCGACTTCATAGATGGCGCAGACATTGGGGTGCTCGATGGCGGAGGCAAGGCGGGCTTCGCGGAGTACGGTCTTTCGCATCTGCTCGGCGGTGAGCAGGCCGGCGCGCAGGATCTTGAGGACCACAGGGCGCTGCAGCTGCGTGTCGTTGGCCAGATAGACCACGCCGCTTCCACCGGCGCCGAGCCGGCGGACAATCTCGTACTGTTCAATTGTTTTTCGCGCCATGACAAGACTGCTTTCAGTCTAATCGCCGGATTATAAGGAAGTTTCATAGCACAGGAAGGAGCGGTGGAAAACCGCGCGAGACTGCAGTAAAGAGGCGAACCTGCCGCGGCTCCAATCTGTTAGTTTCGTAGTAACGATGAGCGGAGCGAGTGGAGTGGCGCGGGCGTGCTGCCTGTGCCTGATGGCAGGGTTGGCGGGGTTGTTGACGCCATCATTTGCCGCCCAGGCCCCCGCCCCTCCGGAAAAACAGAGCCCCCCAAAACAGGAGACACCGGCGCAGCAACCGGGCACAGGCGCGCAGGTACACACCGGGACAAGCAGCGGTATCGACACCGATGTGCGCATCGAAAACCTTTTGGCCGATCACCAGTATTTTCGCGTTGCCGATGAACTGGACCAATTGCCTCCCGAGCAGGCGCAGCTGTATCGCGGCGTGCTGGCCAATCGGGAAAACAATTTGAGGAAGTCGATCGGATTGCTAGAGCCCCTGATTGACAAGGTGGCGGCAAGCGGCGACCCGGTGCATGAGAAGCTGCTGCGCAAGGCGCTGGCGGAGGATTACCTGCGCGAAGGCGATTTGGCGAAGGCGGCCGAGGCTTACAAGGCGCTGGATGCGCGGGTTGGCGGAAAGCTGAGCGGCGATGAGAAGGACGAGATCGAGATGCCGCTGAAGATGCTGCCTCTGGCGGCGGCAAATCCTGCTACGACGGTGGAACGGTGCGACCCTTTTGTGATGCCGGTGAGCAGAAACCCGCTGGGGCTGAGGGATATTCCGGTGTTTGTGGATGCGAGGCCGCACAGTTGGATGCTGGATCCGACGGCGCCGTTCAACTTGATCGCGCGGTCGGTGGCGCACATGGTGGGGCTCAAAGTTTCAGAAGAAGCGGCGACGATCCACACGCTGACCGGCAAGCCGATGCAAGTGCATGTCACGGTCATTCCGCGGTTCACGATTGGCGGGCGGCTGACACTGCGCAATGTGACTGCGTTTGTGTTTGAAGATGCCGACTACTTTTTCCCTGAGTCGAACTACCAGGTGCAAGGTGTGCTGGGGTACTCGGCGCTTCAGGCTCTGGGCAGGTTGACTATCACCGGCGATGCCACCATTGAAGTGAATCCCGACAAAGGGGCGCCTGGCCCAAACGACGACAAAGGCGCGCACTTTTTTCTTGACGGCGACCAGATGATATTGGCGCTGGGACCGGTGGGCAAAGAGCGGATGTTCGCGGTGGATGCCGGCGGACAACAAAGCTACTTCACATCGCGGTACTACGACGAGCACGCGAGTGAATTCGCGGGGCAGCCGGTTCAGATGTTCACAATTTCGGGGATGCAGAATAAAACGCCGCAGCCTGCTTACATTGCTGAAACGGCGGCGCTTGATATTGGCGGAACCCTGGTTAATGTTCATTATATTCATTCACTTACACAACCTGCTGGTGACGCCGCGCTGGACGATGTTTACGGGGTGCTGGGCATCGATGCGCTGGACCAGTTTCGCCGCTATACCTTCGATTATCGGACGATGCGATTCAGCGTGGGGCAAGAGGACGCCGCGCAATAGTTTTGTCGACTGAGTTGGCCTTTTGGATCAGTAATTTACGGGATCAATGACAGTTCCAATTCGAGTCGATTTGAAACGTTACCGCAACTTCTAAATGGAAATCGCGTCAAATTATCACGAACCAAGAAGCAGATTTTGAGGCGGATCGTTCGGAGCGTCCTTTCAACTCCGTACGGAATTTCCTCAGTGACTCCCCAACCCACTACCCCTGGAATTTGTGCATTCACCTGCGCGCTTCCCCCAATCCCTTAGTCAAGCCCCAGCGCACGAGGAAAGAATATGGCGGCTCATGTACTCCACATTGGGATGGACGACTGCCACCGCGTGGCAGTCCTGCGCAGCGCGGGATACGCGGTGGATGAGTATGCTTCAATGCCGGAACTGGCGGAGGCGCTAGGCGGAATTCCGGATCTGGATGCGGTGCTATGTTCGGAGAGCGAGAACATTGCTCCGGAAGTGGTATTTGCCCTTGCCCGTGAATGCAGCGCGGAGCCGGTGATTTTCTTCAACAGTTCGAATCGCAGAGTGAGCACCCCGGATTTCGACCTGGTGATTCCGCCGCTGACGCCACCGGAGAAGTGGCTCAAGCAGGTGAGCACGCTAATTGAGCGAAGCCGCGTATTGCGAGCCCAGGGAAAGTCGTTTGCTGATAAAGCAAGGCCGCTGGGTTTGGATACGAGTATGTCGCGTCGACCGCCGGTGCGGGAGCGGGAACTCTCCTCAGGAGAACGGATGCGACTGACCAGCGCGGATTCCTATGATTCGCGGATGTCGCAGAACAGCAACTGACCTTCAAGACAATTTTGGTGCGTTGGAAGTGGAGCGCATTAGTGACCGCGGCGAGGTGCTGACTCGTCTATTGGCTCGGGGGGCAGGGCTGCAAGGCGCTTCTGACTACGGCGGCCCATGAAAAACATGATCAGGCCGAAGAGGAGCAGTACGATTCCCCACCACAGATTTGCGTTGATCCCAAGACTGCGTTCGTAGAGCGCGATGTTGCCTGGGGTGCTGCCGTATGTAGCCAGGCCGAAGGCGGTGAGGATGACGCCGATGATGGAAAACATGAGGCCCATGGGAATGCGCAGATCGAGATTCATAATTGGCTCGCTCCTGTTTTTAGATCTCCAGCGTTTTAGATCGTCAGAATCATGCGAAGAATATGTTGACCGCGATGGCACCGATGAGAACTGCAATGGCGAGCGCTTCGGGGCGCTTCCACCAGACGAGGTGCGAGGTTTCCGGTTTGGGCGTGAGGGAGTGGACGAGGCCCACGAGCTCGGATTCCGGTTTGGGTTTGGTGCACAGGCTCACGATAACGGCGATTACGAAGTTGATGCCAAAGGCATAGATGGCGCCGTAGAAGTTCTGCGCCATGTCGCTGGGGTAGTGATGGATGACGGTGATCCAGCCGCCGTGAATGCCGGGGCGCGCCTGGATGGGCAGCGTGAGGCCGTGATGAATGATGGCCGCGCCGGTGCCTGCGATCAATCCAACGAATGCTCCGTGACCAGTGGCGCGCTTCCAGAACATGCCCAGCAGGAAGGTGGCGAACAGCGGCGCGTTCACAAACGAGAAGACGAGCTGCAGCGTGTCCATGATGTTGTTGAAGCTGATGGCGGCGTAGGCGGTGGCAATGGAGAGAAGAATGCCGCCAACGGTGGCCCATCGCCCGACGGCCATGTAGTGGCGATCGCTGGCGCCCTTGTGAATGTAGGACTGGTAGAGGTCGTAAGTGAATACAGTGTTGAAGGCGGTGACGTTGCCGGCCATGCCGCTCATGAAGCTGGCGAGCAGCGCGGTCAATCCAAGGCCGAGTATGCCCGTTGGGAAGTAGTGCAGCAGCATGTTGGGGGTGGCCATGTCGTAGTCGAGCAGCGGCTGGCCGTCGGCCATGGTCATCGCCTGGCCGGTGATGGGGTTGATTTTGGCGGATACGAGGCCGCGGCCCTGGGCCTGCTGTTCAGAGACCACATTGATCTGGTGGACGATGGAGCCGTCGGGGTTATGGATGATGGTCGTGGTGGAATGCGGCGTGGGCAGCGCGATGGCGATCAGGCCGGGGAGAATCACCAGGAACGGGAACAGCATTTTTGGGACCGCGGCAATCAGCGGCACCTTGCGGGCTGAATCCATGTTTTTCGAGGCCATGGCGGTCTGGATGACGAGGAAGTCAGTGCACCAGTAACCCGCGCCGAGTACAAAGCCCAGACCCATGCCGATGCCAATGATGTCGATGCCCATGGGGTTGGTGCTGGCGTGCATCACGCCCTTCCACTCGTGCATGTAGGCGACGGGGAGTGTTGCTTTGAGGCCGTTCCAGCCGCCGATGTTTTTGAGGCCGAGCAGCACAAGCGGCAGGAAGCCCGCG
>JANXQR010000177.1 GCA_025353435.1 Acidobacteriota bacterium
GTGTTGCCGTCCAAATCACAACAAGGACGAATGCAATGAACAAGGCCATTGCCCCGATGGCGATCCAGGAGGCGATCGGCGCCACCACGGGGGCGGTCAAAGGCCAGATTAGGAGATAGAGGCCGGAAAACACCGCCATGGAAATGGCCGCGAAGTTATGGGCTTCATAGAAGGAGCTTCCACCCGCAGCCCCGTATCCCGAGCGCGCGATCAAGAACTTGCGAAGTGCTGCAAGGCCAAGCTTGCTGTCAATCTTCTTGCACGCGGTTCTGGAAAAAAGTGTTTCGGCCTGTTCGATCGTCGGCTTGCCTGGCAACGACGATTTCACCTCGTTCAAACGAAACAGCCACCTTGGAAACAAGATCGTCCGTGCTGCGTTTTGACCGAGGGTGAATGTGGTTGGAGGAGTCGCCAGATTCGGCTGCTTGAACGTGAGGTAATACCAGGCGTTGGCGTTCCACCAGCAGATAAACGCCAGCAGGGACCCCAACGCGAGGCCCATGAGGATTGTCCAAGGGGCAACCCCTTGGCATACTCCGAAGTGAAGCAGGTAGGCGAATACCAGGATGTTCGGAGCCTGCGCGACGACAATCGCAAGGGCCTCGTGCTGGCCATCATCGTTTACGAAAAGGGTCTTCAGAATTGCGGGACGGCTGTCATCTGGGAGAACCGCTGTAAGATCCCATCGGTCAGGCCCGTTGATCAACGCAACACGCGCCAGCACCACGGCAGCAAGGGCCGCAGAGACCACGAAAAATGCGACGCAGAGGTACTGCTCCCAATTCTCCGAGACAAGAATCCCGCTGGTCAGCGTCTTGTCCCCAATATTCATCAGGCACAGGAGGGGTGCGAAAAACCAGAGGGCCAAGGCAAACCGAAGAAAGTAAGCGAACCGAGCCCACTTACCCAATTCCTTCAAAAAATCGAGCATGATCAATCTCCCTGTTGCTCACAATGGCCAATGGTCATCGACCAGGCTTGACCTGTGTATTTGCATTGTTCTAAATCCGACGGAAGAAGCACGCCACATGATCGGCGCTGTCAGAGGATTTTTGTCTCGTTCATCTCGGTGAACTTTTCTGGCGTCAGCCTGAAGCAATCTTCGAACAATCCAGAAGCTTCAACTGGAGCGCAGCATTTTGTTCTGCACGATGATGCTGAAGAGGAGGGGCAGGGGACAATTGGAATCGACCAAGCATAACTCGAAATCGGGCTTCAGCAAGCAGGAAATTACGGCCGCGCCACCTGAGAGCTTCCTGATGCCATCCGAGCCGTGTCTGTAAGATGGAGAGGTCTCTTCAACCAATCATCAATGAGGCTCGCTGTCTTGAGATGAACCGATGATCGCTCACATCCGCGGCAAACTCATTTACAAGCAGCCCGGCCAGGCCATTGTTGAGGCCGGCGGGGTTGGTTACGACGTGGCGATCAGCGTGCCTACGTTTACGGCTCTGCCGGTGGTTGGCGGCGAGGCTGCGCTGCACATCCACACGCAGGTCAGCGACGATGCCATTGCATTGTTCGGCTTTCTTGAGCGTGAGGAGAAGCGCCTGTTCGAACGGCTGATCACGGTAAGCGGCGTGGGGCCGAAGCTAGCCATCAAGATGCTGAGTGGTCTTTCCAGCGATCGTACAGTTCAAGCCATCAGGTCACAGGATCACGCACAGTTGACGCGGATTCCGGGCGTGGGCAAGAAGCTTGCGGAGCGGCTCGTGGTGGAACTCAAGGACAAGCTGGATGACTTTGCGGTGGCGCCTGTAGCCTCGACTGTGCAAGGCGCAGCGGTTGACGATGTGCTCTCTGCATTGGTGAATCTGGGCTACCAGCGGCCAGCGGCGGAAAAGGCGATCGAGCAGGCAGTGGCGAAAGACAAGGCGCTGGCCGGCGACTTCGATGGACTGTTCCGCGGGGCGCTGAAGGTGATTCGATAGGCAATTGGCCTATTTATCAAGCTTCAGGGTCGTCAATTCGGATGGCTGTTCCTCGCGATCAGCGAAAATTTCTTCCCGTTCTTCTTCGGTGTATGGCGTAGGATGCAGGATTTCATTGACTTCTTCAGGAGCCGCTCTGGTGGCAATGAGCGCAGCAATCAGGAGTCCGGCCAAGAACCCTCCCACATGCGCCCAAAACGCAATGCCGCCGCCATGCGAGTAACTCGTAAGAATTCCCAGAAGAAACTGCTCTCCGATCCACGTGCCTACCGCGCCCCGCGTCAGAGCGTTGAAGCTCCGCACCTTCCACCAGCCGAGGTAAAGCTGAAGCTCAAAGGGCGAGCGCGGAAATAGCACAAAGTACATCCCCGCAACTCCTGATATCGCGCCGGAAGCCCCCACCATTGGAATCGTCGATCCAGGTGTGAAGAGCGTTTGCAGCGCCGCCGCGCCAACGCCGCAAGCAAGATACGCCAACATAAACAGCCATCGTCCAAGCCTCGCCTCCAGCTTGGGCGCAAACATCCAAAGGAACCACATGTTTCCGGCTACGTGCCACAACCCGGAGTGAAGAAACATATGCGCGAATAGTGTTTGAAGGGTCCAGTGCGCAGGATGCAGGCCAAAGCGTTGAACGGTTTCCCCATTTACACCGACCAGAGAAAGACCAATCCAGATCAGAGAATTCACAACGATGAGAGCGCTCGTGCATAACGGAGTCGAATCCGGCCGAGAATCGCGATTTACTGGCAGAACGAACATTTTGACCCTCAGCCACCACAACCATTGGGAATTCCGACATATTACCTCAGCTAAAGGGTTGGCTCGGCGGATGTTGCTCCATCGCTTACACTGCTTCTGTCATGCCGCGTACACCAACACCCGCTCCCGCTTCTCCCTACTTCCGTCCAGAAGCCCTGAAGTTCCTGCGTGATCTCGCAAAACATAACGACCGTGAGTGGTTCACGCCGCGCAAGGCGATTTTTGAGGCCGAGCTGAAAGAGCCGATGCTGGCCGTCGTTCGGAAGATCACCGATGCAATGATGGACTTTGCGCCAAATCATATGCGGCCGGCGGAGAAGTCGCTGTTCCGCATCTATCGCGACACCCGCTTCTCGAATGACAAGCGGCCCTACAAGACACACGTCGCGGCGTGGTGGTCGCACCAGGGCCTGGAGAAAACCTCCGGCGCGGGCTACTACTTTCACGTGAGCGCCAAGGAAGTGGTGATTGCCGCAGGCGCCTACATGCCGGAGAAGGAACAACTCGCCGCCATTCGACACTGGCTGTTGGACAACCACGAAGCGTTTCGCAAGGTCTTGCAGACGGCAGCGATTCGGAAGGCCTTCACCGAGTTTCAAGGCAACGCCCTGACGCGGCCTCCAAAAGGATTTCCGGCCGATCATCCGGCACTGGACCTGGTGCGCTGCCGGCAGTGGGGCCTGAGTGCGACATTGCCTGTGGAAGCCGCTCTCGACGCCAAGCTCGCCGCCACGGTAATTCGCCATTTCAAGCTGGCAGCGCCGGTTGTGAATGCGCTGAATACGCCGATTGCCGAGGCCCTGAAGCCGAAGAGAAAAGTGCTGTTCGGTCTCCACTGAAGGGTCGAATCGGCATAGTTCGGAAGGATAATTTTTGTCCGCCCTGGGAGCGTCCAGCGGGGCAATATCCGGCAAATTCAGGCAAAAATCGGCCATTTCCAAAGAAAAAGGTAGAAAAACCGGCAAAAACATGTGGAAATCGGGCTTTTGGCCTTGACTTTGCCTACCCTAAAGCCGCATTGTTTTGAACGACAGGGTTCTCCGGACCCGCATGGATACAGGGTTTTCGAACACACGTTGCCCCGACTCGAATCTCCTGATGCGCTCAACCTCCGGCAGTAACCGCGGCAACAATCGGCTGGCCCCAAGGGCACGCCCAGAAGGAGAACATCATAATGGCAACTGGATTGACAAAGACCGCCCTTACACGGCTCATGGCCGAGAAGATGGAATTGACCAACAAGCAAGCCGCTGCATTCCTGGACCTATTGGCTGAGACCGCCATCAAGGAAACCAAGAAGAACGGCGTCTTCGTAATTCCCGGCATCGGACGCCTGGTGAAGGCAGAGCGTAAGGCGCGCATCGGCCGCAATCCGCAGACCGGCGCGGCAATCAAGATCAAGGCCAAGACCGTGGTGAAGTTCCGCGTGGCCAAGGCGGCGAAGGACGTAATCGCGCCGGTGAAGAAGTAGATAAAACAAATACCTCGATCACCGTTTGGCTTTAAAAAAGGGGGAGAGCGCAATGCTCTCCCCCGCATTTTTTGGGATGCGATGAAACGAGTGGCACTCGGAGTGAGTGCACGAGAGAATTTGAATTCCACGCAGCCGCATTGCCATCCATAGGTGTATGACGACCTCGCTCACGCCTGAAGCCACTTCCGCCACCGCCTCCCCGCTGCCCTCGCCAGTTACACTCCTTTTGCGCCTTGAAGGGTTGGCGGTGGGCGTAATCTCCGCTGTGTTGTATGCGCGCACGGGCGCAAGCTGGTGGCTGTTTGCGGCGCTGTGGTTGGCGCCGGATATTTCGATCCTGGGCTATTTTGCAGGGCCGTGCCGTGGCTCGCGTATCTACAACGCGGTGCACACTTACACGCTTCCGATCACGCTGGCCGTATGCGCGCTGCTATTTCACGCGAACGCACTGCTTCCGTTCGCCGCGATCTGGGTTAACCATATTGGCGTCGATCGCATGATGGGCTAGGGGTTGAAATTCTCGAACGGCTTCGGCTGGACGCACCTTGGAGTACGCAAAAAGCGGTTCGCCGAATCTAATGCGGGATGACGATTGACGGTGCGGTTCGTTTCTAAGTCGAGGATTGCGCGGAAGGATTGGCGGGCAGAAACCCGCGCAGCACGAGCGAGATTCCGAAGCTGATCAGTAGTGCTTTGATCATCAAAGAGTTTTCATAGCGCCACGACAGGATGGCGAGAATGAGAAATACGCCGATAGGATTTGTCTCTGCAATCAGTGCGCGACCCCATTGGGGACGCTCGGATGGGGCGGGCAGGTTGCTGCGCAGTCGCGGAAGGATGCGCGGCACAGTGCGGAGATAGAGCTGGTAGGGCTCACCGAGCTGGCTTGTGAGAAAGGCCTCCTCGCCGAAGATCAGTCGCAGCAGGAAGAGCGAAATCAGGACGACAGTGAAGACAGCGCCTGTGACTGGCATGACGAACGACATGGCTAGGATCATGAGTCCCGTTCCAAGGTAGAGCGGATTGCGGACGTAGCGATGAGGGCCGCCGGCCACGACAACGCCGGCCTTCATGTCGCGATGATTGACGACGCCGGCGCCGAGCCACGCGGTTCCCGACACTCGAAAAAACGCGGCCAGCGCGGCGATCATTGAAGCGCACACGATCATCACCGGGGTAGCCACGGTGAAGCTCAAGATTCCAAACCGACTCACTTCGAGCGCGCACCACTCGAGCAATGAAATGTGTTGGCCAACGCCCCACGCCGCGATCCACGGCGACCAGAATCCGACGAAGATGATGGCCGCCATGATGACCATTCGCAAACGAAATTCAAAACGACTTGCCCGCATTCAACGCTCCTGTTTTACGAATGCCCTTACACAGCCTATCGTGCAGGAGCAGACTGCAGGAGCCGAGTGATTAAGCACCCTACCCTCGTTGTGGTAGGCTGCGCTTACGTTTCTCAACCGTTTTGGAGGTTCAACCATGTTCCTGCGAGCGTGCGTACTTTTAGGGGTCGCCGCAGTGCCGATGCAATTAATTGCGCAGGATGCGGGCAGCTTGTCGAGTTCCGTGCAAGCGCAGTTGCCTTCGCTCACTGAGACCTACAAGCATCTGCATAGGGATCCGGAACTGTCGCACCACGAGGACAAGACTTCTGCGTATCTGGCGGGGGAGCTGCGCAAGGCGGGCTACACAGTCACCGAGCACGTGGGCAAGTACCAGGACGGCTCGCAGGCATACGGAATCGTAGCAGTGCTTGAGAACGGGAAAGGCCCGCGGCTATTGATCCGCAGCGATATGGACGCGCTTCCGGTGGAGGAGAAGACCGGGCTCGACTACGCGTCGACGGTGCGCTCGACCAACGCGCAGGGGCAGGATGTGGGCGTAATGCATGCATGCGGGCACGACATCCACATGACGGTGCTGCTGGGCACGGCTCGTGAGATGGCAGCGCGAAAGAGCGCATGGCACGGCACGCTGGTGCTGATCGGCCAGCCTTCAGAAGAGACTATTGACGGTGCGCGCGCAATGCTTGCTGACGGTTTGTACGAACGATTCGGGCGGCCGGACCTTGTGGTCTCCGAGCACGATGACTCGGTTACTCCCGCGGGATCCATCGCCATCAAGGGTGGGCCGCTGCTGGCCAGTTCCACCAGCATTGACGTGATCATGCGCGGAGTGGGCGCGCACGGATCGCAGCCTCAAAATAGCAAGGATCCCGTCGTGATGGCGGCGGAATTCGTGGTGCTGACACAGAGCATCATCGCGCGCCAGGTTGATCCGCAGCAGCCTGCTGTGCTGACTGTGGGCACCATCCACGGCGGCACCAAGCGCAATATCATCAGCGAAGAAGTCACGATGGGGCTGACGCTCCGAACGTACTCTGACAAGGTGCGGGATCAGATTATTGCGGCGGTGAAGCGCACCGCTGAAGGAATTGCCATTGGCTACGGCGTTCCTGAAGACCGCATGCCCATCGTGAATGTGAGCCAGTCAGAGATCACGCCTGCTACTTACAACGATCCGGCTCTGGCTGAGCGGCTACGCAAGATTGCGGTGGCGACGCTTGGTGCCGATCGAGTGGAGGAAGCAGATTCGGTGATGGGCTCGGAAGACGTGGGGCTCTTTACGCTCGACGGCAAGATTCCTGGCGTGATGTTTCGCCTGGGCGCGTCCGATCCGGACAAACTCACCCACGCGAAAGAGACAGGGGTGCCGCTGCCTAGCATGCATTCGCCGCTGTTTGCGCCGGTGTACGCGCCAACCATAACCACAGGTGTGACGGCCTTGACGGCGATGGCGCTCGGCCTGTTGAAGTAGCGTCAGGCCGCATCACTTGGAAGGATCGACCAGCGCCTGGTACACCAGCGAACGGCTCAGGTACTGGACATTGGGGTTTCCACCTCGCATGCGCTGAATCATGCCGATGAACACAATGTCGTTGGTGGGATCGACCCAAAACCAGGTGCCAGCAGCCCCATCCCAGAGGAATGTGCCCTTGCCCTCGGGAAGATTGGCTTCCTGCGGATCGTATTCCACAGCGCAGTTGTAGCCGTATCCAAATCCCGGTCGCATCTGCTGCGCGCCAATGCCGAACTCGCCGGTGAGAAGGCTCGCTGGCAGGTGATTCGTAGTCATCAGCCTGACCGAGGCTGAGGCCAGAATTCGCTTACCGTTCAGTTCGCCGCCGTCCGCCATCATCTGGGCGAAACGGTAGTAATCCTCAATGGTAGAAACCATGCCGCCGCCGCCTGACGCAAGGGTTGGCTGCGATGAGTAGCCTGTCGCACTGCCTGGATTCAGATCGAGACCATCTTCCTTGTTGCTGTCATATAACGTCGCAAAGCGGCCGCGCTCGTTCGCGGGAACGTAAAAGGCCGCATCCTTCATACCCAGCGGCGTGAATATGTTGTCGTGGAAGAACTCGGGCAGGGGCTTTCCTGATAGCTTCTCGACAATGTAGCCCTCGATATCCATGGAGACGCTGTAGACCCACTTCTTGCCCGGTTGATACAAGAGCGGGATCTTGGTGAGCTTGTCGATCATCTCCTGCAGATTTGCAGATTGAAGCACCTTGCTATCGCGGTACATCACATCCACTGGCGAATCACCGAAGAACCCGTAGGTGAATCCTGCCGTGTGTGACATGAGCTCGCGCATGGTTGGTGGATGTTCCGGATCGACGAGAATCATCTTTCCATCAGCATCAACCCCGTTGAATACCTTGAGATGCGCGAACTCCGGAATGTACTTGGCGATGGGATCGTTGGGCAGCCATTTTCCCTGCTCGTACAGGATCATCATGGCCGCGCCCGTCACCGGCTTGGTCATCGAGTAGTCGCGGAAGATAGTGTCCTTCGTCATGGCAGCGCCGCTCGCCATATCTCGCTGGCCGTAAACGCGGTAATCCACGATCTTGCCGTGACGGGCCAGCAGCGTCACCATTCCGGCAATCTGCTTTTTGTCTACGGCCTGTTGCATCACCGCGTGCAAGCGCTCCAGCCGATCGGCGCTGAAACCCACGGATTCAGGCGCGCGCAAGGTCATGTCGATCACATGCGCCGTTGCGGATTGCACCTTTTGTGCCGGTGAAACGGAAACTGCAACCATCATTACCAAGCCGACGAGCAGCACCGGCGCCAGTTGAATTTTGCGAAAAGCTTTCATGGATTCTCCCGCCGATTTCATCCGCGCCTCTTCATGACTGCGGACACGCAGCCGATCCGGAGCGCATCGAA
>JANXQR010000204.1 GCA_025353435.1 Acidobacteriota bacterium
AGTCAAGAATGCCGCCGGCGGTCTTCACACCAATCGGGATCCCTAACAGCTTCACGCGCACGCTCACCTTGAGTGTCTTGTCCAGCGCAATCCGCTTCAAGTCGATGTGAATCAACTGGTCCTTGATCGGCTCGCGCTGCCAGTCCACAATCATGGCCTTCGCCGTCGATGCACTGCCAAGGTCCACATCGAAAATCGTGTTGTGGCCCGACTCGGAGAAAAGAATCCGCGAAATGTGCTTGGGATCCACTTCAACAGCCACCGGCTCATGTCCGGCGCCATACAGAACCGCAGGAATCTTGCCCGCAACACGCACGCGGCGCGCTGCATTCTTGTTGAACTTGCCCACGCGGGGCTTGGCTATTACTACTTCAGGCATGTCTCTCTCATTTCTGGTTCGGGCACGGACGCTTTGCTTCCGCTCCCTTTGTTAAGCCACTGATCACTATTACGAAAACAGCGAACTCACGCTGGTCTCCATGTGAATGCTTTCAATCGCCGCGCCCAGCAGGCCCGCAATCGACAGCACCTTGATCTTCGAAAGCTTCTGCGCCGCTTCGCGCAAAGGCACCGTATCCGTCACAACTACCTGCTCCAACCGCGAAGCAGCAATCCTTTCGATGGCCGGCCCCGACAGCACCGCGTGGCTGGCGCAGGCATGAACTGCCGCCGCTCCACTTGCAATCAACGCATCCACCGTCTTCACCAATGTGCCCGCCGTGTCGATAATGTCGTCGATGATCAGGCAGGTCTTGCCGTTCACATCGCCCACCACGTGCATCACTTCGGCCACGTTAATGTCGGTGCGCCGCTTGTCCACAATGGCCAGCGGCGCTCCCATCCTCTGCGCGAAAAACCGCGCTCTCTCCACTCCACCCGCGTCTGGCGAAACCACCGTCAGATTCGGCAAATTCAATCCGCGGAAGTGACTCACCAGCACCGGGCTGGCGAACAAATGATCCACGGGAATATTGAAGAACCCCTGGATCTGCGCCGCGTGCAAGTCAACAAACAACGCCCGATTCGCTCCCGCCGTCGTCAGAAGATCGGCAATAAGCTTGGCGCTGATTGCCACGCGCGGCCGATCCTTTCGATCCTGGCGCGCGTAACCGTAATACGGCACCACCACCGTGATCCTGGCCGCCGACGCCCGCTTCAGCGCGTCGATCATCACCAGCAATTCCACCAGGTGCTGGTCGACCGGGTAGCAGGTCGGCTGCACCACAAACACATCCACGCCGCGCACGTTTTCAAGCAGCTGGAAGTAGACTTCGCCGTCGGCAAAGCGCTGGATCTTGGCCTCGCCCACGGGCACGCCGATATGGCGGCCAATCGCCTCCGCCAGCGGCTTGTTCGCCGTTCCTGAGAACAGCTTGAACCGCCGATCCTCGCTCAGGTTCCGCGCCCGCTTGCGCTCCGGGGCCGGCTTGCCTCCCTGGGCTTTGCTGTCCGGCGCCGAGGATTGATTCGCGTCCTTCGCGCCCGCGTCCTTATTCGACTCGGGCTTGTTCGGATCAGGCTTACCCGACTCCGGCTGCTGCTTCTCTTCCAACGTTGCCGTCAACGATTCCACTTCCATCTCCCGAGTACCTCCAAGCTGGTTGGCTTTGGCTGTTTATCGGCTTACATGAAAATCTGGCTGGGCGACTAGGATTCGAACCTAGACAAGTGCCTCCAAAGGGCACTGTCCTACCATTAGACGATCGCCCAACATTGCGACTTCACCACGTTAAGGCTGGCCGCCGAGTGCTTGCTTCCGCTTCCTGCAGCCGCCGCGAGTCTCGCTCGCAAAACGACCGCTTGTCAACTTCGTTATTGCAGAAGCATTTGACCCCAGTATTCGCCGCGTGGCACGGTGCGTGTCAGAAAACTCTTAACGCCCATCCCGCGCAGCCGTTCGCAGGCCGCTTCCGCACCTCCGCGGGTCAAGTACAACCCGTAGAGCGCTGAACCGGACCCCGACAACGAGGCATGCAAAGCTGCCTCCGGCGTGCCTTTGGCCGCGAGTGTGCACTTGATTTCTGCAAGGGAAGGATGCTGGCGGAACACAACTCGTTCAAAGTCGTTCTCAATCCAGCTCGTAATCCCGGTGCGGACAAGCGCGGACTCTAGGCGTCCGGCCAGGTCCCCGTCATTTGCGAGGACACCGGAGGAGCCTGCTCCCTGCCTGCCCCCAGAAAGAGATAATGAAATCTCTCCCGCAAAGGCGCCAGCATAGGCGCGGCTCAACTCATTTAGTTTACTGGCACTTGCTTCCGAGGTCAAACCTTCCTCGGCGCACAGTGCATCCCAGTCCCGAAACGCCTGCGGCGTCGACACCCCCACGGCTGGCGCAGCTACCACGCACCAGGTCGGATCAATATCCGGCAACGGGGACACATCCTGCCCACGATCGACCCCCAGCACCGTCCCGCCAACCAGAAACAAAGGTACATCCGATCCAACTTTGGCGGCGATTTCCAGCCGTCTCGCTGCCCATGTGGCTTTTCTGGTCCCTGTTCCCTGTTCCCTGTTCCCTAATTCCTTCTCCAATCCAACAAGCGCCGCCACCGCATTTGCCGACCCCGCACCAAGTCCGCCCTGCACTGGCAGCCGTTTCTCTATATGGATCTCTACATCGGCGGTCACACCCAGCTCAGCAAGCGCCAGCTCCACCATCTTCCAGGCCGTATTCCGCCCGTCGGTCGGCACCCGCCCATCGTTCGACGTTATGCGAATTGAAGTCGGCCTCACCGCAGGTGACGCCGAAACTGTAACCAAATCATGCAGTTCCAGCGTCTGGTAGACCGTCACCAGCGCATGAAATCCATCCGCCCGCGGCACCCCGATCCCTAACCCGAGATTGATCTTTGCGTGCGAACGCACCGTCGTCGGCATACCGCTTCATTGTAGAGGCCAGCCATCCGGCTCCTCACCCCAGCCGGACCAGATCAGCCCCCCAACATTTCACCTATCCAGCCGTCTCACCGGTGCGTACAATTCGGGTCGGGACACGTGTTATGTGCCAAACGCGCCGAGCCCCCAGCGCGTCAGCTTCCGTGCCCGACCCCGGCGAAGGGAGGCGTAATGCAAGTTCTCGTCGTAAGTGCGCTCGCCATCCTCATCGCCGTTGCCCCACCACCCTCCCGTCCGCAATCCAGCCCCCACTCCGCTCCCATGGAAGTCCTTGACGGCAAGCCCTATGTCATGGCGACCGTCAACGGCAAGGGGCCTTTCCGCTTCATCCTCGACACCGGCACCGGCGGCGATGCCATCGTTACCTCCGAGCTGGCGGGCCTGCTCGATTTGCCTGAAGCCGGCAAAGCCCACCTCAATGACCCCAGCGGACAGGGCGGACAACCCGCGCACCTTCGCCTCATTGACACCCTCTCCGTCGCCGGCGTCGAATTCCACGCCATCAAGGCCATCGAACACCAGCTCCTCAACGCCGAAGGCCCCTGCGACGGCGTCCTCGGTTTCACCCTCTTCAAGCGCGTCCTGCTTACCCTCGACTATCCCCATAGCCGCATCATCCTGGCTGACGGCCAGCTCGAAACCGACGGCGACCGTCGCGTCCACGCCTTCCGCATGCCCGACGGCGTTCCCATCGCCGACCTCACCATCGGAACCGTCCACATTGGCGCGCTGCTCGACTCCGGCGGCGCCGGCCTCAGCCTCCCAGAGAGACTTACTCCTCAGCTCCGCTTCTCTGCCGAGCCCACCGTCTTTGCCCGCGGCGAATCCCTCTCCAGCCGCTTCTCCATCAAGGCCGGTCGCCTTGCCACCGACGTTCGCCTTGGCGACATCACATTCGACCAGCCATGGGTCGAAATCAACCCCGCCTTCCCGCTCGCCAACTTCGGCTCCGTCCCCATGCAGCACTTCGAAATCACTTTCGATCAGCAAAATCTCCTCGTTCGTATCGACGGTCCACGCAAGCACGTCAACCTCAGCGTCACGCCCTCCCCCATGCGCCTCATCAATCAGCCGCCCGAAAAACCCTCGGACCGCGCTCTCGTCCCCATCGGCTGACCGGCCTCATGGCCTCGCCGTCTCTCCAATCGCCTCAATTGCCATCGAAATCCATTGCGTCCGCCCGGGCCGTCCGATACATTGGCGATGTCTCCCGAAAGTCGTCTTCCCTCGTGATCCGGAGCACTCATGAAACGCCGCACTTTCCTTGCCTCCGCAGCCGCCTTGCTCCCCGCAGTTGAGCTTAGGGCCTTCGCCCAGCTGCCCGCACTTCCGCTTCTTGCCCAGCACGCCGCGCCCGCATCCGGAACGCCCCACGTGGTTCCCGCCGGAGAAGACTGCCTGGGCGAACATCACTCCCGCGGCTATAGCTCCATTCTCTTCAAGGTCTTGCCCAACGAAACCAACGGCGGCCTCTTCGTCGTGGAGCACATGAACCTCGTCCAGGGCGGTCCGCCCCTCCACATGCACCTCTACCAGGAAGAGTGGTTCTACGTTGTCGAAGGCGAAGTTGCCTTCCAGGTCGGCGATAGCCGCAAGCAACTTCGTGCCGGTGACTCCATCCTCGGCACCCGCAATATTCCCCATACTTTTTCCGCCATTTCCGGCAAACCCAGCCGTATGCTCATCGCCTTTAACCCCGCCGGCAAAATGGAAGAGTTCCTGCGCCTCACGGCCGTCCCCAATCCGCCGGTTCAGGACGCTGCTTTCTTCGCCCGCTTCGGGATGCAGCTCATCGGCCCCAATCCAATCACCACCTAGGATCTTCCATCCCGCGCTGCTAGCATCAATTCCATGCTTCGCGTAAAGCTCCTGGACCCCAGCGCCAAAGCCCCAGTCGTCGCTCATCCCGGCGAAGACCTCGGCTACGACGTCTTCTCCCTCGAACCCGTCACTCTCGCGCCCCAGTCCACCATCCGGGCCCGTACCGGCATCGCCGTTGAAGCCCGCCACCCCGCCACCGGCGCACCCCTCGGCCACCTCGTCC
>JANXQR010000245.1 GCA_025353435.1 Acidobacteriota bacterium
ATCGAAGACAAGACCGCGGTTCATCTTGGGATTGAACGGGAAGTCGAAGTTATCGAGTAGCTTGTTTGGGTCACGGAACTGCGCCTGCTTGTGGCGCCGTTCAAGAAGTCGCTTGCTGCGACAGGCAAGTTCGTCAGAGACCAGGATGGGGATCAGGTCGATGGGTGCCATGTTTTCCGACTGCGCTTGCAGAAGGCGCGTTTCCATCACTGCGGCCATACCGCTCAGGCGCAGTTGTACCAGGGAGCGATTGAGTTCGATCAGGTTCATGGATTGGGTTCCTCGAAGTTGATGCGTTGCTGGATCAGGTCGCGATACTGGCTGAGTTCGCGGATGAGTGGATCGACCTGTCGCAGAGTGAGAGGAGCCTGGGGACTGCGCTCCAGATAGCGGCGTACGAACCGATACTCGGGGACGCGCAGTTCCAGCGCCGCCGCACAGGCATCGTCCGAAGCCACGCTGCCATATTGCTTGACCAGCTGGAGAACGCCCTGGATGCGACGCATTCCGAGTTCGCCCTGGCGAGCGTGGATAGCGTCGCAGACCGCGCCGATATTGGCTCCCGCCTTGTGCGCACGTGCCAGCAACTGAAGCAGCGGTGGCGGCGTACGACGCGGGCGGTCCGCATCGCGGATGCGATGCCCACCGCGCTTGCCGCTCAGATGCTCGCGCAGCAACTCACCGGTGCGGGGATCGAGCAGACGCACGAACATCCCGTCCCACTGCACGTTGACCTTCCGCCCGATCCAGCCCGGTGGCGCACCGTAGTAAGCCGCGTCAACCTCTACGCAACCATCGATATGCACCGTGCGCTCGCCATACTGGTAATAGCGGAACGGCTCCACCGGCAGAGTTTGCAAGAAGGGCTTCTCTTCGGCGAACATGGCCGCTACCTGCCGCTTGGTCCGGCCGTGGATGCGCGTGTCGGCCCAGCGCTCTTCCCAGTGGTCCAGATACGCCTGCGCCTCTTCCAGGCTCTCGAACTTCTTGCCCTTCAGCGGCGTCATCTGCGCATGGTTGACGCCACTCTCGACTTTTCCTTTTCGATCTGGATCGCGCACTTTGCACGGCAGCGCTGTCACGCCGTAATGTGCCAGAACGTCGCGGTACAAGGGGTTGACGCCAGGATCGTAGAAGTCTGGGGACAACACGCCCTCGCGAAGGTTATCCCGGACCGCGATCCGCGGCGAACCGCCAAGCCGGCGAAATGCCTTCTCGTGAAGCTCGGCCCACACCCGCGCACAAGAACGGAAGACCAGCAGCCGAACCGACTTGCGACTCCGGCCCAGCGTCAGAACAAACAGCCGCGTGCGTCGATACTTGCCACTATCCGGATCGCGCACCATCGGCCCCGTGCCGTAGTCAACTTGCGCCTCCTCACCGAGCTTGGTCTCGATGATCGCCCGCGCTTCCGAGGTTGCGGCGCCGCGCAAGTTACGCACGAATCGCCTCACGCTCTGGTAGCCCCCCGCGAACCCGTGGCTGTCGACCAGATCCTGCCAGATGCCCATCGCGTTCCGGTCGCGCTCCAACTCCAGCGCGATCAGTTCACGGTAAGGTTCGCAGCCGCTCGCCGGTCCGCAACCCGGTTTCGTGGCCAAAAAGCCGGTGATCACCTTTATGGCCGCTTTTGAAGGACTGTGGCGTCCCCAGCCGCCGGGACGCCGCAGAGCAATCCCCGCGCCGCGAAGATAGTTGCCCGCCGTTTCCCGGCGCACTCCAGTCTCCTGCTCGATGCGACGCAACGACCAGCCCAGCCGGCCCAATGCGATGACTTGTTCTCGTTTTTTTCTGCTCAAGACATGGCTCATGACCACAGAGGCTAACTTCCCCGTGGCCGCTCTGCCTTAAGCCTTCTCGCTATGGCCGCTTTTCACTTGATCATCTATGGCCGCTTTTAGGTGATCACCGAGGGTCGATTCCTGACGGTTTCGGCTGCTAAGTGATGAACGGCCTAAAGCCAAATCTCTGGCCTGTAGATTCGGACTGTATCCCAGTTCCGATATAGCAAGAAGAACCCTCTCCCGAGTGTCCGGCTTAACCTGGCCAGGATCATTCAGCGTTCGAGATACCGTCGCTATTGAAACCGACGCAAGTCTTGCTACATCGCGAATGGTTGGATGGCGAGTACAGAGGAGACTGACTCTACAGCCTGCCTGTGTTTCGAACCGAAGCCCGTTTGTCATTCAAAGGTTCCCCCTTCCAAAGCCGCATTGAAGATAGCGACAACAGGCGATCATGCGATCGTGCACGCTGCAATGGGTTATACCAGTCGCATTGTCCATGCCTCTGCAACGCGATAAACATCCCATTCCATCAACCGAATCGTACCGGGAACGTACACGTACATGATCTCATTTGTCAAGTGCATATGAGCGATGCTCCATTGGAGCCGTCACATTGGAATTGCGCATAAAACTGCAAAATAGTCTCTACAATAACGATACCGCAAACTGCTTACTGCAACAGATACGGCTTTGTTGGTCTGATTGTCAGAGATGCGGAGTGCATGTGCAAAATCTTCTTCGGAGGACGTGCTCCCAAGTCATTCATTTATTGGCGCGTTCTCAGAACGGGTACGTGCACGATATTTATCTTGACAGCGCCGTTTTGTTATTCATATAGTTCTCTCTGCTGCCAATACTGCGTTGTGTGAGTGGGCGACGATCGTACACGGTAGCGCGCCGGAGGCCCGGTCAGCGGCACTTTGATAAGAGAGAGAGGGACGGACGATATGAAAAACATTGAAAGAGGAAGCTGGGTAAGAGCATTGGCCGTGGTCTGTGCACTGATCTTCGGAGTAACGACGGGCATGGCCCAGGTTGATACCGGAACGGTTCTCGGAACGGTGAAGGACTCGTCTGGGGCAGTCATTCCGGGTGCAAGAGTCACAATCACCGATCAGGGAACTGGGAATGCAACATCGACCGTAACCCGACCCGACGGAACCTACGTCGTCACACCTCTAAAGATTGGTACCTACCGGATTGAAGTCGAACGTGCAGGTTTCAAGAAAGCGCAGAACGCCGCATTTGATCTAAACATCCAACAGCAAGCCGTAGTGGATTTCGCGCTGCAACCTGGAGAAGTTAGCGAAACTGTGCAGGTCACCTCCGCAGTGGAACTTCTCCAGACCCAAAGCGGTTCGGTGGGGCAGGTCATAGGCGAGAAGTCTGTGGAGAGCATGCCAATCAATGGCCGTGACTGGACGATGCTGGCTACGAGTGTACCTGGGGTAACTCAGGCTCAACCGGGCGCCCGAGCCAATAACCAATTTGCGGCTAACGGAACTCGCCCCGCCCAGAACGACTATCTTCTCGATGGTATTGACAACAACAGCAACGACGTCGACTTCTTGAGCGGAAAGGCCGACGTTGTGAAACCTCCGGTCGATGCGATTTCGGAGTTCAAGCTTCAAACGAATAACTTTAGTGCCGAGTTTGGCCGTGCTGGCGGAGCGATCATCAATGCCACCATGAAGTCGGGTACGAACAGCCTTCACGGTACGGTGTGGGAATACATCCGCAATGATGCTTTTGATGCCAACAGTTACTTTTCAGATCCTAAGACGCAACGCAAGCCGGAATTGCGGCAAAATCAGTTTGGCGCTGCGGCCGGCGGCCGAATCTTCAAGGACAAGACCTTCTGGTTTGCCGACTAC
>JANXQR010000270.1 GCA_025353435.1 Acidobacteriota bacterium
ACTCCGGCTTCGGCGGCACAGTGATGCAGTACCAAGTTGTCCTCGACCCGGCAAAACTGTACGCCTACCACCTCACTGTCCCCGCTGTCATTCAACAGCTTTCGGTCAACAATTCCAATGCCGGAGGCGGGTTCTACTCGCAGGGCGGACAAATCTATTATGTTCGCGGCCTCGGTCTCATTCGCGATACCGCGGACATTGGTAATGTGGTCGTGGGGTCGCAAAACGGTGTTCCGGTGCGCATCCGCGATGTTGGCGACGTGGTCATAGGAAATGCCCCTCGCCTGGGCGAATTTGGCTTTAACAAAACGGATGATGCCGTGGAAGGCGTCATCATGATGCGACGCGGCGAACAAACACAAAATGTATTGAAGGGTGTCGAGGCAAAGACGCAACAGCTCAATGAAGAAATCCTGCCATCGGACGTGAAGGTGCGCCCCTACTATGACCGCAGCGACCTGGTTCAGCTGACTATCACTACGGTCGAGCGCAACATGCTTCTGGGAATGGCACTTGTGCTTCTTGTGTTGATGGTCTTTCTGGTGAGCATCCGCGCAGCCGTGATCGTGGCACTCACCATTCCCGTGTCATTGCTCTTCTCATTCATCTTTCTGCATGCGCGAGGTATTCCCGCGAACCTGCTTTCAATCGGCGCCATCGACTTCGGAATTCTTATTGATGGGACCTTGGTAATGGTGGAAAACATTTTCCGCGAACTGGGCGCGCGCGAAGGCCAGAAGTATGATCTCCAAGAGGTGATTCGCGCTGCAGCCAAGGATGTCGATCGCCCTATCTTTTACTCAGTTGCCGTCATTATTGCGGGGTATTTGCCGATCTACGCTCTCAGCGGGCCGTCAGGAAAGCTGTTCAAGCCCATGGCCGACACGGTGGCGATCGCACTTGTAGGCGCGCTGATTTTGACTCTCACGCTTGTTCCTGTCATGTGCGCCTTCTGGTTCAAAAAAGGAGTTCATGAGCGCGAGAACAAGCCCTTCAATTGGGTCCGCGATAAATATGCAGGGCAGCTTGAGTGGTGCCTTAATCATCCCAAAACAACCATCATTGGCTCCACCGCGATCTTCGCGGCCGCGCTCCTGATGATCCCTTTCATCGGCGGAGAGTTCATGCCGCATCTTGATGAAGGCGCGCTGTGGGTTCGTGCGACCATGCCTTACACCGTTTCGTTTGAAACCGCGAGCAATTTCTCACCGCAGGTTCGCAAGATTCTCCTGAAATATCCAATGGTCACTGAAGTCGGTTCTGAGCTTGGGCGCCCGGACGATGGCACCGATCCCACGGGTTTTTTCAACGATGAGTTTTACGTGGGCTTGAAACCCTACAGTGACGCTTCATGGAAGACAGGCTTGGTCCACAACAAGGCAGACTTGACCGAGGATATCCAGAGACAGCTCAGTGCATTTCCTGGAGTCATTTTCAACTACACGCAGCCGGCCGAAGATGCAGTCGACGAAGCGCTCACGGGATTGAAGAGCGCGCTGGCCGTGAAGATCTATGGGCCAGACCTGAATGTTCTCCAAAGCAAAGCGCTCGATATCAAGCGCAACCTCTCGCAAGTACCTGGATTTGAGGAACTGACGGTGGTGCGCGAACTCGGCCAGCCCAGTCTCTTGATCGATGTGGATCGCGACAAAATTGCGCGTTACGGAATCAACGTCGCGGACGTAGAAGCGATTGTTCAGGCTGCCGTTGGCGGCCAGGCGGCTACCCAGGTCATTCAGGGCGAAAAGCTCTTCGATCTCGTGGTCCGCATGAAACCAGAGTTCCGCGAAAATGCGCAACAGATCGGCAACCTGCTTGTGGGAACACCCTCCGGCCAGCAGATTCCTTTGAGCGAAGTTTCGAACATTCATGAAGCCGGCGGCGCATCGTTTATCTACCGCGAAAACAACTCCCGTTATATCGGCGTGCAGTTCAGCATTGTAGGTCGCGATCTTCAAACCTCCGTGCGTAATGGGCAGCGTGCCATCAGGGATATTGCGAAGTCGTTGCCTCCCGGGTATCGGCTTGAATGGGGCGGCGAGTACGGTGAATTGCTTCAGGCAGAGCACCAGATGGAATACATTGGCCCGATGGCGGTGCTTATCATTTTCATGATTTTGTTCGCGCTTTACGGGAACTTCAAATTCCCGCTGGTCATTGCTTTAGGGGTCATACTGACCGTGCCTGTAGGCGCGCTCATAGCTCTCAAGTTGACCCATACGCCGTTTAGCGCATCTTCCGGACTCGGCTTGCTGGCGCTGATGGGCGTTTCAGTCGAGACAGCCGTAATCCTCTTCTCATACATCAACAAGCTGCGTCTCGAAAACAAAGACATTCGAACGGCAACGCGCGAGGCTTCGCTCTTGCGCCTGCGACCCATTATGATGACCGCCCTCGTAGCTTGTCTGGGGCTTTTGCCTGCGGCTCTCTCCACAGGCATCGGCTCTGACACTCAGAAGCCATTCGCGATCGTCATCGTCGCAGGTCTGGTTTCGCGGCTCTTTCTCGGGTTCTTCGTTAACCCTGTGCTGTATGAAATGGTCGCTCGCGATGGAGATGTCCTGCAGGTCTGACATTGGCCGGTCCCGCTTTGAGCTGGCAACACGGCGTTGTACCCGAGGACGTAGTATCAGCGCTTTTGATCACAATTGATTCAAGAGCCAAGCTCGGGCGTTATCAGACCGATCCCGTCATCGGCCAATGGTCAGATTCCACTGGCTTCAGGTCAAGGCCAAAAGTGAGCATAGGTTCAGACGTGAAATTGAAATCATGCATTCGTTTCCAACGAAACCTACACTGCCATATGTGCGGAGCAACTGCATCGATTGACGGCACTTCGCGTTCGTCACGAATAAACGGGCTAGCCGTTAAAGACCCGAAGCAGACTCAGCCTTGTGTTCTTGTGTGAACCACCTGACCGAAAAGTCGCCTACACGTCCAGGTGCGAGGTTAACAACTCACTCGGGTTCAATGCCAAGTCTGTCGTTTACCGCTTCTCTCAAACGCCGCCTGCAGCCAACATAGCGTTCAGTGGTCTGCACGGAGACATGCCCGAGGAGAAACTTGTTCTGTTCAAGCTCGCCTCCCGAATCATGGCATGTGGACCGCAACGTGTACTCGGTGCCGAGCCGGTTGATCGGCGAGCACGTGGAGGCGCGGCTGTTTATGGACCATGTGGAGGTTTGGTACGGGCAGAAGAAGGTGGCCGAGATGCCACGCTTGCGCGGGCGGCAGAAGCATCGCGTTGATTACCGGCACATCATCGACTGGCTGGTGCGCAAGCCGTGGGCCTTCGAGCACTACCGGTATCGCGGCGAGTTGTTCCCTACCAGCCGCTTCCGGATGACCTTCGACCTGCTTGAGGAACAGCTTGGTCGATATCAGGGCAGCAAGGAATATCTGAAGATCCTGGAGTTGGCTGCCAGGGACAGCGAGGTCAGAGTCGATGCGGCGTTGCTTGTCCTGCTGGGACCAGGCGATGAGCCGATCAGCGCCGCGGTGATCGAAGCCATGCTTGCTTTGGATTCGGGGCGGGATTCTCGATGGGAAAGCGACCGTTGAGCGCACTGGCCCGCTCATAAAACGCAGCGTCTCCGTGAAGTTCATCTGTGCCGCTCTTTGTCGTAATGATCACTGAGCCCGCGGTTGTGCCGCCTGTATCAGCATCCTCCTGCGCGGTGCGGATTGCGAATTCCTGAATTGAGTCGGGAGAGAAATTCTGCAGAAATCCCCCGATGTAATCGTCGGAGTTATCGCCACCATCGACGGAGAACTCGTTGTTAAGGCCTGAGCTTCCGCCCGTGGAAACGGCGGTAATGCGCGCCTTGGTAGGATCGGACGGCTCGACCCGTTCCGTTCCCGGCACAAGATAGGCGACGTTCGCGAAGCTGCGCGCGGGCAAGGGAAGTCGCTCCAGGTCTTCACTCATTGCAATCGCCTGATGAACCGTGCTGCCAAGGTCGATGGGCTGTTCGGCAATGGATGAACCTTGGCTGCGAACACCAATGGTCTGCGAGACGCTCAGGGGCTTCAGTGTCACTTCGATATCGCGTGTGACGCTGACCTCAACGGAAAGTTTCGCCGTGGCATTGGCAAATCCGCGC
>JANXQR010000272.1 GCA_025353435.1 Acidobacteriota bacterium
CGTTGAAGGCCGCCCCGCCAACGGCGCTACATTCATCATCACGCTCCCCAGGGCGCAAGCATGACCGTAAAAGCCAACATCCTCATCGTCGACGACGAAGCCAACACGCTCGCTTCCCTTTCGCGCGCATTCCGCCTTGCAGGACATGAAGCCGTGGTGTGCGACAACGCCGCGCGCGCCCTGGAATTGGCTCGGTCGCAACCATTCGATCTCATCCTCAGCGACGTCGTCATGCCCCGCCGCGATGGGCTCGCGCTTCTTGAAGACCTTAAGAATGCCGGAGTCACTGCGCCCGTCGTCATGATGAGCGGTCAGGCGCACATTGAGATGGCCGTGCGCGCCACGCGCCTCGGCGCGCTCGACTTTCTCGAGAAGCCGCTCTCCACCGAAAAACTCCTCGTTACTCTCGAAAATGCACTCAAGCTAACGCGGCTCGAATCAGAGAATCGCGAACTGCGTTCCCGCGTCGGAAAGCATACGCTCGTATGGAACAGTGACGTGATGCGCCGCGTCATGGCCCAGATCCAGCGTGTTGCCGCCAGCGAAACCCGTGTCTGCATCTACGGAGAAACCGGCACCGGCAAGGAACTCGTCGCCCGCACTCTGCATGAAAAGAGCCCCCGCTCATCGGGCCCGTTCGTCACGCTTAACTGCGCTGCCGTTCCTGCCGAGTTGATCGAGAGCGAGCTATTCGGCCACGAAAAAGGCTCGTTCACCGGCGCCGTCCAGCGACATTCAGGAAAGTTTGAGCAGGCGCATCGCGGCACGCTCTTCCTGGACGAGATCGGAGACATGCCCCATGCCATGCAAGCCAAGTTGCTCCGCGTGCTTGAGGAATCTGTCGTCGAGCGCATCGGATCTGACAAACCCACTACTGTGGATGTGCGCGTGATCGTAGCCACGCATCGGAATCTCGAATCGCTGGTGGCCAGCGGTGAGTTCCGGCGCGATCTCTTTCACCGCGTCGTTGTTTTCCCCGTGGAATTGCCGCCTCTGCGCAACCGAACTGAAGATCTGCCCGCACTCGTCAATCACTTCGTCGTTCAGGTTTGCACGCAAAACAACTGGAAGCCCATGCCCATCTCTCCGGATGCCGTTGAACTGCTCAAGCAGTATGCGTGGCCAGGCAATATCCGTGAACTTCGCAACGTGGTTGAGCGCCTCTTGCTGCTCTGCGAAACCGAACTCGATGCCAACGCGGTCAAGTTGGCACTGCCCGGGCTTTCCCGAGCCGCAACCACCGAGCCCGCGGTCGCCGGAGCCGCCGAATCCTCACGGCCACTGTCAGAGCGCGTCCTCGCATTTGAACGGTCTGTCGTGCTCGCAGAACTCGATCGCCACGATCGACACATTACTCAGACCGCCAAGGCTCTAGGGCTGGAACGAAGTCATTTGTACAAGAAATGTCAGCAGCTAGGAATTGATCTGCAGTCTCTGCCAAGGCACGATTGAACGGTGAGTGTAACGGTCGCTGTCGCAACCGATTCGCATTTGCATTGAACATCGACTCCGACTAATCTTCGTCGTCGTTCTGGGCAACGGCCTGCGGCTTCCCTCTAACATTCGAGATTCCCTGCGGATCGCAGCCGCATGATCGCCGAATCACCAACTCAACGGGAAGCACCACGCGATGCCCTTTGGTGGGATACTCACCCCGCGAAATTCGCTGGAAAAGCAGGTTCGCAGCCATCTCGCCAATCTGATAGACAGGTTGTCGCACAACCGTCAGCGCCGGCTGTAGCACGTCAGCGATATCAAAGTCATCGAATCCCGCAAGCGCAATCTGCCCGGGGATATCGATCTTCAGTACTTTGCTCGCGTGCAACAGGTAGCGCATCGTTAGGTTGTTTGCAGCAAACAAAGCCGTGGGCGGCTTCGATTCCGTCAGCAGAGAATGCACCGTAGTCACCGTCGCCTCTTCTGACGTGCACTCGACGTAGCTCTCCGGCTGCAGCCCCGCCTTCGACATCGCTTCTCTGTAACCCGAGTAACGTGCCTGCATCGTGTAAAGGGACTTATTCAATCCCAGGAAGGCGATCCGGTGATGACCATGCTCAATAAGATGGGTGACACCTGCGCGCGTGCCTCCGCGGTTGTTCACCACCACGGAGTCGAATCGTGTATCCGCGGCTGGCCGGTCCATCGTCACCACGTGCACCCGCGCGAATTCGCCCCCACGCAGATACCCGTCCCCGTGCGGCGCAGGAATGATGATCATCCCGTCAATTCGCCGGCGAAGCATCAGGCTCGCCTGCTTTTGCTCCTCCTCCGTCTTCTCGTTGGAAGTCGTAATCAACACCGAGTAGCCATGCTGCGACGCAACCGTCGACACCGCGTGCGCGCATGTCGCAAAGAACGGATCGTACAGGTAGGGCAGGATAAGTGCGATGGTATTGGAGTGAACCGAGCGAAGGCTTCGGGCCAGTTCATTGGGCTGGTAGTTCAACATTCGGATCGCGCGGTGAACCCGGTCCGCGGTGTCCTTTGACACGTTCGCGCTTCCGCTCAGCAGGCGAGACACAGTCATCTTCCCCACGCCGGCTAGCTTGGCTACGTCGGCCATGGTGGTGTTGCGCCCAGCTTCTTCCTGAATACGTTTTGATGGCGGCATCGCGAAAGAACTTCAGTTGCACTGCACCCGGACTCCATTCCGGGCTCATCTCATTTGGGCCTGTCGGCTTGGCTAAAGCACAAACAATCGCATACGGCCTGTCGACTCTGCCCCGCATTGGAGTCCGCGAGCTCCCCTATCAAGAGGCTGCATTCGTCTCCAAGTTCATGCTGCTGTTGTGCCTTGCGGGTTAGGCATAGGAAGCTTACCACGCCCGCACGGCGCTCGGAGTTGCGAGCAAAGCACCTACTCTCACTAAATCGCTCTTGCTGCCTAATACCACGGCGATCGTGCCTTGTCGCGCTTCACCTTACCGTCGATAGATACTACCTATGGTATTCATTTTGCAATTCTTAGTTTCAAGGCCGACTGAACACAATCAAGAAGTCCGGACCAAGCATTTACAAAGTCTCGGTCGCTTGCCTGTTTGCGGCTGCCCAGGCCACCGCGCAGGCACGGTAAAATATTCATCTGCGGATCATTGAGGTTTCATTCCTTGCCAATGAGGAGGACGGTCGGGAGATCGATGGCACTGGCGCATCCTCAAATACGGGAGTGGCTCCTGCCCAAGAAAGATAAGGCTCAAAGGAGGATGCCCTTTGTCCGCTCTCGTTGTTTGCGAAATTGGCCTCCACCCGCACCGACCGAAACGCTCCGGATTGCGCCGGCACGCTCCATCGGGAGTCCGGCACCCTTGATTTGACTACTCAGCATTGGGTGCCCTGCTTCCTGCCCAAACTAACAGACGGTCTTGCAGGCAGTCTGGACATTGAATTCTGATCGTCTCATGCCTTGCAAGCTCCGCGAAAGTAAACTTCTGTACGAAGGTCAATCCAGAATGCGCTCGAATTTTTTGGTCACCGTGGCAATCCCTCTGTTCACCCTCCTGGCCCATGGTCAGCAGTTCCCCTCCTCCATTCCTGATTCCACGAGCGATGGTCTTGCCCCGCAGTCGCAATCGGTCAACTGCTCCGATCCTGCTCAGGCGGATTCTCCGCAATGCACTAGGCGCAATTCCACAGGACCCTTGACCAATCCATCTCTGTCCGGCAATCCGTCGAGCAATGGCTCCCTGTCTACAGAACCGGGCCGCGTCACCACATTCAATGATGAAGCAGGCGGCCTCAATGCTAATGCCCGGCGTCCTCCCAAACAGCTTCCCCCCGAGCCGCTGACTGAACTGCAGAAATTCGTCGCCAGCACCACCGGTCAAGTGCTCCCTGTTTACGGAGCAAGCCTCTTTCGTGACGTCCCATCCACCTTCGCTCCCCTTGAAAACACCCCCGTCCCGTCCGACTATGTCCTCGGACCCGACGATGAGGTCCGTGTGCGTGTGTGGGGACAGGTCAACTTCAACGCCAACCTCCGCGTCGACCGCACCGGCGAAATCTTCCTTCCCCAAATCGGCGCCATCCACGTTGCCGGGCTGCGCTTCGGAGAGCTTCAGCAACATCTCCACGACGACATCGCCCGCATCTACCGCAACTTCCAGATCATCGCCGAACTGGGGCAGATCCGTTCCGTTCAGGTATACGTCACAGGGGAAGCCCGCCGCCCCGGCGTCTACACGGTGAGTTCTCTCGCCACCTTCGTCGATGTCCTGTTTGCAAGCGGTGGCCCTTCCGTCCAGGGCTCCATGCGCAGCATTGAGCTTCGCCGTGGCGGTCAACGAATTGCGACACTCGACCTCTACCGTCTACTGGTTGATGGCGACAAAACACAGGACACCCGTATTCTCCCCGGCGATCTGATTTTTATTCCGTCCGTGAGCCAACAGGTCGCTCTCTTCGGCAGCGTCCGCCGCCCCGCGATTTACGAGATCCTTCCCGGAGATACCGTTTCTTCCGTTCTGCGCAACGCCGGCGGCACTACTGCTCTCGCTTCAGAAGCGCGAGCCTCTCTGGAACGAACCGTCGATCACAGCGCCAGACAGGCAATGGAAGTCCGTCTCGACGCACCAGGCCTCTCCACCCCGGTTAAGGACGGCGATATCCTCCAGATCCTTTCTCTCGTTTCACACTTCCAAAAGACCGTCACACTGCGCGGCAACACCGCAAACCCCGGCCGCTTTGGCTGGCATGAAGGTATGCACCTTAGCGACCTGATCCCCGACCGTGAAGCACTGCTCACCCGCGATTACTGGTGGAAACGCGCCCAACTCGGCATCGCCTCTTCTGAGTTTCAGCCCCTTCGTGAACTCTCCGAGCTTTACCAGCCCAATAGCC
>JANXQR010000645.1 GCA_025353435.1 Acidobacteriota bacterium
CGGATTCTACGCACAGGATGAGTGGCATGCGCGTCCAAACCTGACGCTGTCGTTGTCTTTTCGAGCGGAACATCAGTCCAACCCGGTGTGCAAGCAGCGCTGCTTTGCTACACTGGCTGGTCCCTTTCAATCGATCAGCCATGATCCCGCCCAACCTTACAATCAGGCCATCCTCCTCAACCAGAAGGAAGGCCTCCCCAGCCTCGACCCCGTCGTCTGGTCTCCACGATTCAGTTTCGCCTGGCAACCGTTTGGCGCCAAGCACAGTTCGGTGCTGCGCGGCGGCATCGGGGTCTTCTATGACCCAATTCATGGATATCCGGGAACCAACGCGGGAGGCAACCCGCCGCTCAACAACGTGTTCACCGTTTCCGGAGATAACCTTGCGCTCGGCGAGACCACGAATCTCTTCCAGGATGCTGCGGCTTCCAACACCGGATTTGTGGATGGATTCAAAGCGGGACAGACGCTTGCTCAGATTCAGGCGGTGGACTCGAATTTCTTCCCTCCGAGCGCGACGGGGTGGACCGGGAAACCGCACCCGCCGCAGTATCAGCGCTGGAATTTGGAATGGGAGCAAGGCGTCGGCGTTCTAACGTCGCTTAGTGTTGGTTACGATGGATATCACGGCATTCATACTCTGGTCTCAGATCCCGATGCGAACGCCTTTGGCTTCGGCTCACTCCCCAAGGGGTTGTGCAGCAGCCCACCCGTGCCGCCCTGCGCGGACCCTCGATTCAGCGGCGTAACGGCGTTCTATTCGGGTGCCGTTTCCAATTACAACGGCATGGTGGTTTCTCTCAAGCATCGGTTCAAGAACCACGGACAGCTCCAGGCAAACTACACTCTGAGTCACGCCCTGGATGAGGTATCGAACGGCGGAGACTATTCCTATAACTTGGGCGGTGACTCGCTGAACCCGCAGGACCCGAACAACCTGCGCGGCGCTTACGGACCGGCTGAATACGATGTCCGCCACTCTCTGAATGGCAACTACGTTTGGGATCTTCCATTGAAAGCGGCACTGCGTGGCCACGGCCCGGATTCGTGGACTGACGGCTGGCAGATTTCAGGAACAATCATCGCTCGCTCAGGCGAGCCAAATACGACGTTTGATTTCGCGCAATCGCTCGCGCTTCAGCCGAACAACTATTTTGGTCTGCTCTATGCGGTGCCAGCGCACGATCCGGGCCGACCGGCGTTTTGTGGGGAGGGCGCGGCGCTGCCATTTGCGCCGCATCCTTGTTTCCCTCCGCAGGTGCTATCCAACGGGCAGCCAAGTCCCGACGCGCTTTTTGTTCAGACCGGCTGCGAAACGGGATTTAACGCCGGAACTCTGCCTGGTCCGTCGGGGCCCTGCGGTGGGCCGGCCGTGTCGATGGTGCAAAGACGGAACAGCTTCCGCGCGCCGAAGTACGTCAACACCGATTTCGCCATCAGGAAGAACACAAAAATCCCAGGCTGGGAGAAAGGCACGCTGGGGATCGGGTTTCAATTCTTCAATCTCCTGAACCACACCAACTTTGGCGGTTCGGACAACTTCATGTCGAATTCAACCTTCGGTCAGATCTTTTACCTCGACCAACCACCTACCGGCGTCCTTGGCCCTGGCGTGCCGCAGCGGATGATTCAGCTCAAGGCCGAGATCCGCTTCTAGGACGAGATCGCCGCCGATGTACGATAGATTGACTTGAATGCGAACCTAGAAGTTTTCCAGCATCCACAAGTTGCCCTCGACCGTCCAAGCGCGCACAGCCAGATGGCGGCCGTCGGGGGAAGGCACTGCATAAGTGTCGATGCCGCCCGGCTGTTCCCAAAGGAGTCGCGCATTGCCGCGGAGATCGGCAAGCAGGAGGACGGGCCCATCATCGTTGAAGCTGGAAACGAATAGGTTCTTTCCGTCAGCTGCCCATATGGCGGTAGTCAAAGTATTCCATCCTTTGAGCGTGATGTCCCGTGGTGGGCCGCCACCGAGAAAAAGAATGTGGATTCTTTCACCGCGGTTCCTGACGATTGCAATGCGAGTGCCGTCCGCTGAAAGGTCCCACCAATACCCGGCAGCCGGGTCCGTGTCGAATTTGGCGAGTTCCTGTCCTCGACCTTTGGCGGAATCGAATGATGTGAACACAAGCTGCTTGCGATCTGCGCTTCGTTCCGCCATGACGCACAAATTCGCCGTGGACCTTGAACAGCGCGGGCGTCCATCGAGGTGGGCGGAAAGCACGGTCTGAGGCGTTCCGCCCGTAATCGGGACCCGCATGAGTTTGTCGGTGGCGGGGTCATCAGAATGCAACATGTAGAAAACCCACTTACCATCCGGACTCAGGCTCGCATCACCGGGATCCTCGCCCTTTTTCCCGGTGACCAGCACGTCGGCGGTGAGCCGCCCCGGAGTCTGTTTGAAAATTCGACCGACATCGTCCCGATTGGAATAGAAAAGAACGGAATGGCTGTCGGCTGTCCACGCGAGCGGTTCGTTCCACTTCTCATCGAGAGTGAGCCGGGTTGGCGCGCCAAATTCGGCCCCGCCGCCTTGCAGGTCACCCACAAGCACGTTGACGTGAGGCCGCCACTGAAAAACGACGAGCCGTCTGCCGTCGGCCGTCGCGCTGGTGGGGCCCCCTACAATTCCAATGAATTTCGTGATTAGTTGCGGCGTCCCCACAAACACATTGCTTTGCCAATCAAAACGTGCTTGCCAGAGATCGTTGGATTCCGAACCATTTGCTCTGTAAATCAGGTGGCCGCCGGGGAGCCAGATGAAATCCTCCGGGTTGGCAGGTGGACGAATAGTCGTGGCAGGTCCCCCCTTTAAATCACGGCATACGAACACGAAATTGCGATTTTCATCCTCGTCTTGCGCATAGATAACCCGCCGTCCATCTGCTGACCACTCAAGCCCACCTATCCAAGTGTGCGCATCTGCTTCAAAGACCTTCCGCGCGTTACCGCCGTCGGGCCCCATCATCCAGATTTCGTGATCTCCCCACTTGCCGCCGTTGGTTTCAAAGGAGATCCGAGAGCCATCCGGAGATACCGAATCGGCCTCGGCCTCGTCGCGTAACTTCTGCGGCGGCCCGCCAAGAACGGAGGCGAGCCAAACACTTGCGCCGCGCGCATTGCGAAACGTCGTGTCGCCTCCGAAAGGATAGGCATTCAGCACGAATCTGGCACTGTCAGGGAACCAGGGACCGATGGTCCACGCGATTCGTTGCCCCTTGCTTTCTTTAGGCACTGAGATCACCCGCGTCTCCCCGGTTTCAATAAGCTTGAGGTGGACCCCGGATCGATCGGGATAGAGCAGGTATTTACCATCGGGCGAGATCTTCCCACCGTCTACAAGATTCTCACTGGAATTGCTTGTTAGCTGCGTCCACTTGATCTCCGACGATGCTGCGGAGGGTTGCGATTGTCGCCGCTGGACCCAGAAAACTGTGCCCGCGACCAAAAGCGAGACGGCGACTGCGGCCGCTACCTTCCACATCACGCCAGGCTTCGCTACTCCCTTGCGCTTCAAAGTCTCAAGCTCAGTTCGCATCTCTGCCGAAGACTGGTACCTCGCCTCGCGATTCCTCTCTAGCGCGCGGCCAATGATTAATTCAAGCGCCGGCGGCACAGTAGGGTTCAGTTGCCGGGCGGGCACCAGCGAGTGGCTAAGAATGGCCTCATGCAGTTCCATCGCCGTGTTGCCGGTGAAGGGTCGCACTCCTGTCGCCATTTCGTAGAGCACCAAGCCGAGCGAAAACAGGTCGGTGCGCGCGTCGAGTTTCTCGCCCCGCACCTGCTCGGGCGACATGTATCCTGCGGTCCCCATCGCCACCCCGGTGCGGCTGAGGAACAGCTTGTGGCTTGACGCAGGCTGGGAACTTGCGTTCGCCCCCTCCCCTTCACATCGCAGTTTCTCAACTACAGATGCGTCCTCGGGATCCGTGATCGGCGACAGTAGTTTCGCCAAGCCGAAATCAAGAATCCTGGCGTCTCCGCGATCGGTGAGGAAGATGTTTGCTGGCTTGATGTCCCGATGGATGATGCCTTTCCGATGTGCCGCGTCCAGACCGGCGGCAACTTGGATGGCTATGTCGAGCAGGGCATCTGTCGGCAGGGGGGCCGCTTCCGCAATCCGTTCGCGTAGGGTCTGGCCCTCCAGCAATGGCATGGCCAGGAACGGCTGCCCCTCGTGCTCTCCAAATTCGTAGACAGGGCAGATATTGGGATGGTCCAGGGTGGAAGCAGCCCTTGCCTCCCGCTCGAAGCGCCCCAGGGCCTTGTCGTCTTTCCCGAGTTCATCGGGAAGAAACTTCAAGGCTACGAGGCGGCCTAGCTTGAGATCCTCGGCCTTATACACGAGCCCCATGCCGCCGCCACCTACGATCGCGAGAATGCGGTAGTGAGAGATCTTTCGCCCCAGCAGGTTGCCTCCTGCCGATGGCGGCGGCTTCGGAGAGACTTCTGCATGGGTCACCTCATTAACCGGCGCCACGAATCGGTAACCCCGTTTGGGGACTGTCTCGATATATTCCCGATCCTCACCCCACTGTCCGAGCAGTTTCCGCAAGACGAAGATGTTCTTGTTTAGGTTTCCTTCTTCAACAAAGACGTCGGGCCAGACGCGCCTCATGAGGTTGTCTTTGTCTACAAGGCGTCCGGCGTTCTCTACCAGCACAACAAGGGTTTCCACCGCTTTCGGGCCCAGCGGAACAGGCACGCCTTCGCGCACCAGGACGCGCTTCTCACAGTCGAGGCGAAACGGGCCGAACGCGTAAAAGTTCTTTCCCTGCAAGCTCATATAGGTCGCAAGACGACTGCAAGAACTTTTCCAGAACTTTGCAAGGACCCCGAAAGCCCAACCTGATTACGGTGGAGGGGAAGTTGGGGCAGAGGCGATCTTGAAATTCTGTCAGACGCAAATTCTAGACCGCCCAACCGGTTAGGGCAATTCGGAACATCGGCCTCAACTGGTCTCCCACACACGCTTACCGGAGGCAGCATGAAATTCGAGATATGCAATCGCGCCCTTGCGCTCAGTATCAAGAACTGGACAGTCATGATTGCGCTTGCGTTGTTCACTGCGCTGGCGGCGACGCAGCAACTTACGGCTCAGGACGATCAAGCACCCGCGCATCATTACCATCACTACCAGATCGTTGACCCAGGAACCTTCGGCGGGCCGGGGAACGGACTGCAGGCCCCCTTCTTCCCCCGGTTCGGCGTCTTAAACAACCGTGGCACGCTGGTTGGCACTGCGAATACTTCCGCGTGGGATCCATACTGCGGCTGCAATGCCGGTGACGCGTTCCGGTATCAGGACGGCGTCACCACCGATCTGGGCCGAGTGTCCGGTGGCATCGACAGCCAGGCCAACTGGATCAGTGGAAACGGACTAATCGTGGGCCTCGGCGACGACGGCATACTTGATCCTCTGGCCGGGTTCCCGATACCGCATCTGCATGGGCTTCTTTGGAAGAACGGAATCATGACCGATCTCGGAACCTTGCCGGAGGGCGGAAACCTTGTCTTTCCGATAGGGGTGAACAATCTCGGCGAAGTCGTCGGATCTGTCCAGAATACAGTTCCCGATCCTTACACCATGTTCAACCCCGGGTACGGGACTCAATCGCGGGCGTTCTACTGGAAAGACGGAGTGATGCAGGACCTGGG
>JANXQR010000284.1 GCA_025353435.1 Acidobacteriota bacterium
GATAGATCTGTGAACTCAGGGGTGGTGCAAACTGCTCTTGCGGGATTGCTGGAATGTCGTTGAGGTCGAGCGAATACTGATTCCGGGCGTCGGCCTTCAGAACCTTCCCCTCTGGAAGCACCGAAGTCGCTCGAATGTCGGTCAGTATCTCGCCATTCGAGCTCCGAATCTGAGAGGTATTCGTCCCCGCTCCACCCAGCGCATGATCCGGGTCAAACTGCTCGGAGGGAATGAAAAGGTAATGCGCTTTGTGGACGAAATAGGGCTGCTGAATCTGAAAGTCGGGCGCGGACAGAAAGCGGTCGTAGCGCACCTGGTAGCGATATTCAATAATGCTGCCTACCTCAACGCTGGGCAGATTGAACGTCATGTCTCCGAAGCTGTTGCCGCCTTGGCTGTGTTTGAGCAGATCAGTGGCAGTACCTGTGAGAGGCACGATCGTCCCATCCGGATGAATCGTCCGTCCCTCAATCGCCGCAACCTCGAAGTGCCCCGTATAGCTGTCTGTGTCATACGGTTGATCTTCACCGGAGTGATTGATATCTGGTGCATCCCAGTGGTTGGCAGCGCCATTACCCATGCGGCTCGAATTGGTGCCCACCGCATTAAATACAAATTTCTTTTGGTAAACAACGTGGACGGTGGCCAGTTCCTTGCCTGCCTCTGTGAGCACCTTGATCCGCGCATACACCGTCCGGAATGCGTGGGGGTCGTCTACCCGCTCCTCGCGATACAAATAGACCGCCGCGGCGCCCGGCGCTTTCGGATCGGAGGTCATGCTAAGTTCTTCTTTCGATGGCGCTTGAAACTGACCGAATGAAATCAAGGGCACTGCCGCTACAAGCAGCAGGAGACCAAAACGCAAATAATTACGCATGCAATTCTCCCCAGTGTCGACTGTTGTATGGGACGCCTCGATGGGCACCCATAGTTTCAGGAGCATTCTACCCCTTGCATGGAATCGAGGCGCTTTTGGTAGTCCCCGGGGACCCCGCTGTCAGTCGCACTTGACCGCAAACTCACCACCCAGCACGCAGATCCGCTCAACCCCGCCCAACAACCCTGCCTTCACCTCGACCCCCGCGGTGTTCAACATGAGTTGTGATTAGGATCACCTCTTAATGGGCCTTCCGCCATCTGGCAATGAATCAAGCCTGTTGTATTCTGGCAAGCGGAGATGTATTGCATGCGGATTCTGCGCGGACATGGGACCAACGGGCTCCTGCTGGCAGCCTGTCTGGGTCTCGCGGGATCGGTGCACGCCGCCTGCAATGGCCCGCAAGGGCTGGTGGCGCAGCTTCGCGCACGCCCCTCCACCGAGATCGCCGTCAAGCTGGGGAGTTGGTACGCCGAACACCGGCAGTTCGACTGTGCAGTGGAGGCACTCCAAGTCGGACTCAAGACCGATCCCAATTCCGCTCAGGTGCACTACCTCGTCGGCCTCGCGCTCATTGAGGGCAAGCACTCCGACGAATCCATTTCTGAGTTGCAAAAATCCATTCAGCTGGCACCTGACGAAGCCCCGCCCCGCCTGCTGCTGGCCTCGGTCTACGAGAAGACAGGAAAGCACGCCGAAGCCGAAGGAGAGTGGAAGCAGGCGCTGCGCATCGATCCCAAGTCGGAGATTGCGCTTGAGGGCCTGGCCACCGATCTCATCGCCCGCAAAGACTACGTGGATGCGGTGAAATTGCTGCACTCGGCGGCGCGCACCGAAAAACTCACCATCAAGTTGGCCCAGGCTCTGGGGCTGCTGAATTACCTTGACGAGGCCGCCGCCGTGCTCAACCAGGCGATGCAGGCAAACCCCGATTCTCAGCCCCTGGCGAATGCCATGACCGTGGTCCTGGTAAAGCAGGGTAAGTACCAGGACGCCATCAATCTTCTGCAGAAGACGGTCGATGCGCATCCTGGCGATCTAGACGCCGCATTGCAACTCTTTCGCCTGCTGGTGTTGACCAACCACATCAACCAGGCGCGACCTCTTGGACCCAAGCTGCTCGCGGAACGTCCCAAAGACTCCGAGGTGCTTTACCTCAATGGAATCGTTCAGCGCTCAATTGGCGACTACGCAATGGCCAAAACATTCCTCGAACAAGCTGTCGCCATCGATCCCAACTTCTACAACTCGCGCTACAACCTGGGCATGGTGCTGGTGTTTCTGCATGAGTGGCAGGAGGCCAAAGAGAATCTACAAAAGGCCATCGATCTCGGTGCTACTCAATCCGAGGTGCACTTCGAACTGGCCAAGGCGCTGCACGGCTTGGGCGACACCGAGCACGCCACCGAGGAGATGAAAAAGTACCAGCAGATGAAGAAAGACGAGGAGACCGTGCTCGAAGCTGCTGAGGCCGCCGCACTGGGCGACAAGGAGCTTGAAGACGGCAAAATCAAGGAAGCCCTCGGCCACTACCACGACGCCGCAGACGGCCAGCCTGCCAACGCCAACTATCGTTACAAACTGGCCATCGCTATGAACCGCGCCGGCGACGCCACCGGCGAACGTGAGCAGTTGGAGCAAGCCGTCAAGCTCGATCCCAAGCTGGCTGGCGCACAAAACGCTCTCGGCTATTTGCTCAGTCGCGGCGGTGAGGTTGATGGATCCGTGGAGCACTTCAAGATGGCCGTCGACGCCGCTCCCGGCTGGACTGAAGCGTGGATCAACCTGGCAGCGGAGTTGGCTGTCGGTTCGCACTTCAATGAGGCACGCCAAGCCGTCAGCAAGGCCCTTGAGATCGATCCCGGCAATGTTCAAGCCAAACAGTTAAGCGACCAGTTGGCGAAGGACCCCGGCGCGCAACAGGAACATCCCTGAAAGTCGATCTGACCGCCGTTCTCCAGTGCCATTCACGCGTTTGCCACGTCTCTTTCCGCAGTGTCACTATGAAGATGCTCCTATCATGAATAAGCCGCGCCCTATCCCCCGCTGGACACGGCGGAATCTTCTGCGTACAGCGCCCGCGCTCTGTGCCTCTGCATTCCTGCCGAAAATTCTCACCGGCCAGCAAGCGTCCGTTTCGGCCAAGTCTGCGCACTCCGTACCACGCCCGTTTTCGAAATTCACCGACGTCGCTGCAACCGCCGGCCTCACCGCCAAGATGTATTACGGCGTGCCCGAAGCCGTGACCTACATCGTGGAAGAGATGGGCGGCGGTTGCGCCTTCTTCGACTACGACAACGATGGCTGGATGGACATTTTCATCCTTGGCGGTAGAACACTCGAAGGCATCCCCGAAGGCGCATCCAACCGGCTCTACCACAACAATCGCGACGGCACATTCAAAGACGTCACCAGGGAAGCCGGCCTTTGGGATGCAGGGTGGGCCGTGGGCGTATGCGTCGGCGACTACAACAACGACGGCTTCGAAGATCTCTTTATCACCTACTACGGCCAAAACAAGCTCTACCACAACAACGGCAACGGCACGTTTACCGATGTCACTGAAAAGGCCCACCTGCTCCACGAAGGCACGCGCTTCGGCGCCGGCTGCACCTTCATCGACTACAACCGCGATGGACTGCTTGACCTCTTCGTCTCCAATTACGTTGACA
>JANXQR010000316.1 GCA_025353435.1 Acidobacteriota bacterium
GTCCGCGGGGGCCCCGAAACCCACCCCGCACCTGATAAATCAACGGGTGCAACTCTGCACGACTCCCTGAAATTGGAACGTCACCGGCGTATGCCTTCGGCGCGCACGCTGGGCCGTTTTTTGCGCGAGGCGCAGGCGGCGGTGCGGTTGCGCGGGTTGGTGAGTGTGCTGCTGACTACGGATGCGGAGATTCGTCGGCTGAATCGGACATTTCGAGGGAAGAACAAGGCTACGGATGTGCTGTCGTTTCCGTCGGGAGAAGCTTCGCGCGGCACGGTGGCGGGCGATCTGGCCATCAGTATTCCGACGGCGCGGCGCCAGGCTGCAGAACAGGGGCACGCGCTGGCCGTTGAAGTGAAGGTGCTGATGCTGCATGGGTTGCTTCACCTTGCCGGGTACGATCACGAGACGGATGACGGGAAGATGGCGCGGCGGGAGCGGGTTCTGCGAGCGAGGTTAGGGCTGCCGTCGGGTTTGATTGAACGATCCAGTCTTCCCACCCTTGCGCCAGAAGAAAGGCGCAATGGTGGGGCACGGAAGTTGATCGGGCAGGGTAGCTCTCCCACCCATTCGCCAAAAGGCCGGCGAATGGGTGGGGCACCCCCGGATGGCCGTGTGTCCAGTCTTCCCACCCATGCGACAGAAAAGAGTCGCATGGATGGGGCACGGAGCATTCGTGCAAATGCGCGCCCAAAAGCTCACCACGCGAAACGGATAGCAGGTGATGGCGTATGACCGCCTTTGTCATTGCGGTGGTGGTGGTTCTGGCGGTGGTGGAGACGCTGGCGGCGTACATCAGCCGCATCTATGCCGAGTTCGGCAAGATTCTTTCGCGCGAAGTACAGGAAAATCTGGACGAGTGGGAGGAGCGGATTGAGCCGCACATTGGCCTGTCGCGCGAACACGCGGCGGTCTCGGCGCTGGTGGCGCAGCAGCTGGCGCTGGGGATCATTGCGCTGCTCTTTGGTGCGGTGCTGTTTGACCGCGAGCCGCACCTGGCGCGGCCCACGACCCCTGAAATTGCGCAGGCTGTGCTGGGCGTGGTCTTGGTAGTGGTGTTCTGCAACCAGGTGATACCGTGGCTGTTGTTCGAGCGGACCGTGGGCCGCTGGGCGGTAAAGCTGCTTTGGCCGATCCGGCTTCTGCTCTGGTCAATGACGCCGATTTCGGTTATCGTGCGTTTCTTTTTCTCGGTTGTTGCGCTCTCGGAGGAGCCGGCCACGGCCCAGGAAGAAGCGGCCGTGGATGTGGAGGCGCTGCTCGAGGCCGGCGAGGAAGAGGGCATTCTCGAAGAGGACGATCGCGAACTTGTTCGCTCAGCGGTGGAGTTCGGAGACAAGCTGGTGCGCGAGGTGATGACGCCGCGGCCGCGCGTTTTTGCCGTGCCGGATAGCACGACTCTCGAAGAGTTCCTGGTGAAGCTGCGCGTTCATAGCTATTCGCGGG
>JANXQR010000362.1 GCA_025353435.1 Acidobacteriota bacterium
CTTCTGGATTACGATCGCGACGGTTGGCTCGATATCTACCTTGTAAACGGGTCAACCCTCGATGCACTCTCTGGGAAATCCAATCCTCTCCATGCAGCGCTGTTCAATAGTGCAAGGGAAGGGCATGACCGGCGTGTTGTCCAGCGGCAGGCCCTGCGCGGCGAGGTCTGCGGCAGGTGAGTTAAAGCCGCCCAAACCTTAGCGTTCGTTCGCTATTCGTTAACGCGGCACAGATTGCAGCCACGTTGCCTGAGCGGGTTTGGGGTTGAGTTCTGACGCAAGCCCTCCTGTATGATTCAGGTGTGCCGAGAGACTTCGAATCGATACAAAAATGCCTCATTACTTATAGCGTTATCGCCGGCTTGCTTGCAGCCACTGTCTGTAAGCTTCCTCTCATGGCACAGCAGACTCAGAGCGGGATGGGCAGTAACCCTGGTGGGTCGAAGGCCGTCTACGACTCAATGAAGCGCCCCATCACTGCCGGTGGGTTTGTCGATAGCGGCCCGGTGGTCTTTGAGGATGCGACCAAGGCAGCTGGGCTCTCCGGCTGGACTCACGTAATGGGTGCGGCAGACAAGAAACTGATCATTGACACCAACGGCTCCGGCGTGGGGCTGATGGATTACGACAACGATGGATGGCTGGATATCTACCTGGTCAACGGTTCCACTTTCGATGCGCTGGACGGGAAGGAAACGCCGCCGCACGCCGCCTTGTTCCACAACAACCATGACGGCACGTTTACCGATGTCGCCGCAAAGGCCGGCGTAACCAACGACCGCTGGGGCTTTGGCGTGGCCGTCGCGGACTACGACAACGACGGCTGGCCTGATATTTTCGTGACGAACTACGGCAAAAATCGGCTCTACCACAACAATCGCGACGGCACGTTCACTGACATTGCGGAGAAAGCCGGTGTCACGCTGGGCAACTGGAGCGCCGGGGCCACCTGGGGCGACTACGACGGCGATGGGCGCCTGGACTTGTTTGTCACTGGCTATGTGCACTTCGATCGCAACAACCTGCCCTATGCCAAGACGAGAGCCGCAAGCAACAATGCCTGTGAGTTTCGTGGCGTGCCTGTAATGTGTGGGCCGCGTGGTCTTGAGAGCGAGCCGGACCACTTGTTTCATAACAATGGCGATGGGACTTTTTCCGACACCTCGACGAAGGCGGGGGTGGCCGACGAGGTCAACCACTTCTACGGCTTGACGCCGGTTTTTGTCGATGTAAATAACGATGGAAAGGTGGACCTGGCAGTCGCCAATGACTCCACACTGAGCTACCTGTTTCTCAACCGAGGCGACGGCACATTTGAAGATGCGAGCCTGACGTCGGGCTTTGCGCTCAACGAAGATGGCCGCGAGGTAGCTGCCATGGGTGTCGCGGTTGGCGATTATCTAAACAACGGCCGCGTCGATTTTGCCATCAGCGACTTCTCCGACGAATCCAAATTGCTGTTTCGCAACGAGGGCGCGGCCGGCTTCAGCGAAGTGTCCATTCGATCGGGCCTCGGCAAAAAATCGATCCCGTTCCTCAGTTGGGGAACGGGCTTTCTGGACTTCGACAACGATGGCCGGCTCGACTTGATGCTCGTCAACGGCCATATCTATCCGGCAGCCGACAACCATGATTGGGGAACATCTTATGCGCAGAGAACGCTGTTGTTCCGCAACACAGGCGACGGTCAATTCGTAGAGGTGCCGCCCGTGATTGGCTCCGGACTGGCGGTACTGACGTCGGGGCGCGGTGCTGCATTTGGCGATCTGTTCAATAACGGCAAGATCGACGTTGTCATTACTCCGGTCGACGGCCCTCCCCTGCTGCTGAAAAACGTCAATCCCGATCACCATCATTGGGTGGGACTAAAGCTGGTGGGCGGGCCGGCAAGTCCCCGCGACGCGGTGGGCGCGACGGTTTACCTGACAGCCAACGGCATGCGGCAGCGCCAGGATGTGGTGAGCGGCGGGAGCTATGTCTCGACGAACGATCCACGGTCGCACTTCGGCCTGGGTGATTCTACGGATGCTGGCGCCGCCGAGATTCACTGGCCCTCCGGCGCAAAGGAGACCGTGAGACTCCCCGCTGTGGATAGGATCTATACCGTCACGGAAGGCAAAGGAATTACCGGGACTCTGTGCTCTGCGCCACCCTGCCGCGCTGTCGCTCCTGTTACGGTTGAATCGACTGTCCCGAAGGCCAAGCCATGAGGCATCCGTGGGCGGCGTGCGCGGCATTTCTGCTTCTGGTTTCTCTCTTCCCTGGCCGGGCTTCAACCGCCTCTGCGCAAACCAAGGCTTCCCCGACGCAATCGACGGCGCAATCCGCATCGGCCTCCGCTGCTCCGGCAACATTTGTCGATATCACCGAGAAGTCCGGGGTTCATTTTCTCCATCAGTCGCCGCACACCACGCGCAAATACCTGCTCGAGACCATGGGCTCGGGAGTAGCCCTGTTCGACTGCGATAACGATGGCCGCCTCGACCTCTACCTGGTCAACGGCGCCCCGTATACCGACCCCACACCCAAGGGTTTTGTTCCGCGAAAGACCGGCCCGGAAGATTGGAACCGCATGTATCGCCAAAGGGCCGATGGCTCCTTTGAGGACATCACGGAAAAATCGGGACTCAAGGGGGTTGGTTACGGCATGGGCGTGGCAGTCGCGGACTACGACAACGACGGATACGAGGATGTTTTCGTGACTGCGTATGGCGGCAATCGCCTTTACCACAACAACGGCGACTGCACCTTCACCGACGTGACGGAAAAGGCCGGCGTCAGCGGCGACGGGTGGTCGAGTTCCGCTGCGTGGGTCGATTTGGACAACGACGGCCTCCTCGACCTGGTGGTGGCGCGCTACGTTATTTGGGATTGGGCTGACGTCTGGTGCGGCGAGCATCGCGAAGGCTACCGCGGTGTTTGCCACCCGGATGTTTTCGGTCCGATTGCCATGCTTGTGTATCACAATGACGGCAACGGCCACTTCACTGAGGTTTCGCATAAGCTGGGGCTGGACAAGCCGGCTAAAGCCCTGGGTCTCGCCTTTGCCGACTATGACCACGACGGCCGCGTAGATATTTTTGTCGCCAATGATTCGATGCCCGAGTTTCTTTTCCATCAAAAGCCGGATGGGACCTTCGAGGAAATCGGTCTCGAGTCAGCGGTGGCGGTGAATTCGGAGGGACAAACCTACGCCGGTATGGGGGTTGACTTCGCAGACTACGACAATGATGGATGGCCCGATATTATGGTCTCAGACCTGGCCAATCAAAGGTACGCCCTCTACCAGAATAATCGCGATGGGTCGTTCAACTACGCCTCACTCCAAAGTGGAATCAGTTCCGCTTCGCAGCGCCACTCCGGCTGGAGCCTGCGATTCATTGACTACGACAACGATGGGTGGAAAGATCTGCTTGTCGCGCAAGGGCACGATATGGATAACATCGAGATTGTTTCTCCCATGCTTCGCTATCGGGAGCCTATGCTGCTGCTTCGCAACACTGGTAAGGCGTTTGTCGATGTCTCCCAGATTTCAGGGGATGTCTTCCAGCAGGGATGGGTGGGGCGCGGAATGGCGATCGGCGATATCGACAACGACGGGCGTATCGATGCAGTGGTTAGTACCAACGGCGGCGCCGCGCATATCCTGCTCAACAAGACGAACACCTCTAGCCACTGGATCACGTTGCATCTTACCGGACACAAGAGCAATCGAGATGGCATTGGTGCCGTAGTGAAACTGACGACTGTCCATGGTTCGCAGTGGGTTACTGTGACTACCGCGAGCGGCTACCTCTCTTCGAGCGATCCCCGGGTACATTTCGGGCTGGGAGATAGCCTTGTGGCCAACAGCATCGAGATCCGCTGGCCCAGCGGTATCGTCCAGACTTTGACCAATATTATGGGCGATCGGCAGGTGCAGGTTGATGAGCCCACAGGCCCCCCGCCGGCGGGCACGGCCGGACCATCTCGACCCTGAACCGCGGGCGCACAGCGGCTCGTTTGCCGGACTCCACGCTGAGAGGTGGCAACAAGCGAGAGTTCCGGCCCTGTTTCTATCTGATTGATGTTCAATGATATCCACGTTGACATTCTTGCAGGACACGGCGTGCATCCTCTGCCTTTTAGAGCTTGAAATCGAGCCCGAATAAACCTTGACAGTGGTCCGCCGGAGAGATAGGATTGTCCGCTGTGGAATCGTTTCCCCTCAATATGGTATCGATTCCATGCAAGAGTAGCTGCAGACCGCCAACAGTCCACCGTTGCGATTATCTGAAATCACGGCTTCAGTCAAAAAAGAAAAGGTCACTCAAGGAGAGCCAGTGAGACACATACCAAAAAATCAGGAGTGCACCAAGCTGTTATCGCCGGTCCCATTTTCGAGACTTGCCATTGTTTTGACAATGGCAGTGATGGGATTGTTGTTGTTGGCTCCTCGGAATGCTTCCGCGCAAGCCAGCGCTGGCATTACCGGCACAATCACAGACACCAGCGGCGCCGTGGTCACGGGCGCCAATGTCACTATCACCAACGAAGGAACTTCGGTTTCAGATCGCACGGTGTCTGAAAACGCCGGCACCTTCAGCTTCAAAGGCGTTCTTCCGGGCAAATACACCGTTTCGATTGACGCCGCTGGATTCAAGAAGTCGGTGCAGAAGGGCGTCACCGTCGAAGTCAGCAGGAACTCAACCGTCGACTTTTCCCTCTCCGCCGGTGCGGCCTCCGAAACCGTATCAGTCGCGGCCAACGCAATTGCCCTGAACACCACCCAGCCCGAACTCGGCAGTACGATCGAGTCGGTCGTGGTGCAAGCGTTGCCGACGGAAGTGTCGGGCCGCGGACGCCAGGTCGATTCACTCCAATTCCTGGCTCCCGGAACTACTGGCAATACCTTCTCCCATCGCGTAAGCGGCGGCGCTGACTTTTCGCAGGAGATCATCTACAACGGCATTCCCGTTCCACAGCCGGAGACCGAAGGTTACACCACCAACTACAATCCGCCCTTCGACATGGTCGAAGAGTACCGTGTCGAGCGCTCCACCTTCTCCGCACAGTTTGGACTCGGCCAGGGCGCGCTCACCTATCAGATGAGGACTGGCACCAATCAGTATCATGGCAGCGCGTTTGAAATTAACCGCAACAACTTGTTTGATTCGGTCGGATTCTTTAATGGCCCCCATTGGAACTCCGCAAACACCAAGAATAAGCCCCCCATCGACCACGAAAACAACTACGGTTTCTCGATCGGCGGCCCCGTTCGCATTCCTCACATTTACGATGGGCGCAACAAGACCTTCTTCCACTACACCCAGGAATGGTACAAACAGAACAACGAGAACACCACCATTGGCACGGTGCCGACGGCCAAGGAGAAGGCAGGTGACTTCACTGACTTTGTTGACAGCAATGGCCAAATGGTTCCGATCTTTGATCCTGCCACCAATAACACACAGCAGTTTCAATGCAATGGCGTATTGAATGTCATTTGCCCGAATCGGTTCAGCGCCATCTCCCAGAGCCTGCTCCAGTACATTCCCGATCCAGACAACACCGGCACTGGCATCGGAGGCTTGAGCAAGAACAAGCTTTTTGTTCCCTACATCAATCCAACCATTCAACACAATTGGGGATTCACGGTCGACCATAACCTCACTTCGAAGCAGAGCGTCCACTACACACAGTGGCGGAATACCTTCCACAACCACGGCTTCGACAACGATCCCATCTTTTTACCCCCGAATCCTCTAAATGGCCTGCGTTACTTCCCCAACATCGGCAGCGTATTTTTGTTGAATTACAGCTACGCCATCACGCCGCACCTCGTCATGACCGCCGGCGCCGGCTGGATCGGCGAGATCAACAATCAATTCAACGTGATGAAGCAGGCGGGGAATACCTCCTTCGCGGG
>JANXQR010000372.1 GCA_025353435.1 Acidobacteriota bacterium
TCGAAGTTCTGAAAGAAGAGATGTTCGCGCTGGAGACTCAGAAAGCGTCAGGCACGATCAGCGATACGGATTACGCGGAACAAAAGGCGGCACTGGCAACGATGCTGAAGCGGGCGCTGAAGAACAAGGTGTAAGGGTACCAGGGTATCGCTATCCCAGGTCTCAGAATCGAGACCTGGGCTTCTGTTCCCTATTCCCTATTCCCTATTCCCATAAAATCAAATCATGTTCACCGGAATCATCGAACAAACCGGAACGCTCCTCAGCCTGTAGAGCCACGGCGGCGTGCAGCGCATTACTGTGGAGGCGCCGGGCATCGCCGGCCGTCTTCGGGAGGGCGATTCGCTGTCCATCTCGGGGGTCTGCCTGACGGCGCTGGACGTCGATCCAACCTTCTTCCACGCCGACCTCGCACAGGAAACGCTGGACCGTACGTCGCTGGGGGCGCTCAAGCCCGGCGCAAAGGTGAACCTGGAACTACCCACCGCGGCAGGCAGCCCGCTGGGCGGTCACGTCGTCCAGGGCCATGTGGACGGAACGGGAATCCTGTCCGCGCTCGACCCTGTGATTGACTCGGCAAGCCCAGGATTCGACCTCCACACCACCGACTGGATACTGAAAGTAAGAGTTCCGGAAATCACCCGTAAGTGGATGGTTCATAAGGGCTCTGTAGCAATTGAAGGCATAAGCCTGACCATCGCCGGCTTTGATGGCGAGGAAATCACGATCGCCATTCTGCCCCTCACATATTGGCGAACCAACCTGCACACCCTAACGATAGGAAATTCTGTGAACGTCGAGGCGGATGTCCTGGTAAAGCTTGCCTACGCCCAGATGCACGAGCCGAAAAAGCCGGAGTTTGCACTAACCGAACCGTGGCTGGTGGCCAACGGATATTGACCCCGCAGTCATTTTGGGGCCTGGCCGACGAGAATCCTGACAATAAAACCATGATTAGTATGGGGCATCCCACAGAGGTGTAACTACCGGACGGGCCTTTCTGGTCTAGACTTAAGCCACACTCGTAAAGGTTTTGAGCGCTTGCCGGGGAGCAACGTCTATGGATTGTGAGCGCTGATACGCTTGAAGATGGCAAACCTTGAAGCTGGCAAACTAGGTTAGGGGGCAAACCGGGTTCCGGGGCATCCGCCGCCGGTCACGGAAATCTATGGCAGAGTTCCTCATTAAATTGGCCGATGAGCGCGGCCGGGTCCAGGAGCAGGTGCAGTCGGCCTCAACAGCCGAGGAACTGCGCGCCCGCTTCACCCACGCCGGCTACCACGTCTTCTCCATCAAGGCCCGTGGCGGCTTTGGCGGCCCTTCGAAGCGCAAGGTAAAGCTCGAACCCTTCCTGATCTTCAACCAGCAGTTTTTGACGCTGATCCGCGCCGGCCTGCCCATCCTTGGCTCGCTGCAGATGCTTGGCAAGACCCAGAAGAATACCCACTTCGCCGCCCAGCTCGACGACGTCTCAACCCGCGTCAAGAACGGCGATTCGCTGTCAGGCGCATTCGAGGCACAGAGCGGTTTCCCGCTGATGTACACCACCACCCTGCTGGCCGGCGAACGGTCCGGCAACCTGCAGGAAGTCCTCGAGCGCTATGTCAGCTTCCAGCGCGTGTCGCTCACGTTCCGCAAGAAACTGATCTCGTCGCTCATCTATCCAGCCGTCCTGATCACCCTTGTCATGGGCCTCATGACCTTCATGTTCACGGTCGTGATTCCGCAATTCGCCACCCTCTACGATCAGATGGGCAACAAGCTGCCGGCCATCACCACCGACCTGCTGGCGTTCGGCAAATGGATGCAGCACAGCCTTGTCTATCTGGTGATCGGGTTCGTCATACTTGTCTTCGCGCTGTGGCGGTACTCCCTCACGGAACAGGGCCGCGATACCATGGACGGCATCCGCATCAAGCTGCCCGTCCTCGGCAAAATTTGGCTCAAGTACCAGGTGGCGTTGTTCTCGCGTACGCTTTCGACGCTGCTCACCGGCGGCCTGCCGCTGGTGCCATCGCTTGAAACCGCCGCCCGCTCCATCTCCTCCCGCCGCGTTTCGAAGGCAATTACGTCCTCCATCGTTACCGTTCGCGAGGGCAAAAACCTGGCTGATTCGCTGACCCAAACCGGCGTGTTCCCCACCATGGCGTCGGAGATGATTGCAGTGGGCGAGCAGACCGGCGCATTGCCGGCTATGCTCAACTCGGCCGCCGAGTTTTATGAGGAAGACGTAGCCACCGCTTTGACCGCCGCGCTCGCGCTCATCGAACCCGCCATTCTCATCATCATGGGCATCGTGGTGGTGTTCATTCTTATCTCGCTATACCTGCCCATCTTCTCCATGGGCCAGGCGCCGACAGGGCAGATGTAAAAACAAGGGCAGGTGTAAAAACTTATGGCTGACACAACAGCACTCCCGGTTCCTTTACCTATGCAGCACGACGAACGAGCCACGGCTGAGGCTCTGGCAAAGCGCTATCGCGCTGAATTTGTCGACCTCAAAAACTTCAAGATCCAGCATGACCTGCTGCGCACGGTGCCGGTGGAACTGATGTTCCGCTATAACTTCGTGCCCATTGAGCAGGGGGTCGATGCGCTTGTGATCGCCGTATCTGACCCGTCGCAGCTCATGATTCTTGACGAGATTTCCGGCCTGCTCGGCCAGCGCATCGTGGCGCGCGTTGCCACACTTTCGCAGATTACTGACCTTCTCAAAAAGACCGAACAATCGCAGCGCGTACTTGACGAAGCCAGCGAAGGCCTCACCTTCGATGTGCTCACCGGCGACGACAATAGCGACGAAAATATTTCGATCGAAAAGCTCACCCGTGAAGAAGATATCAGCCCCATCATCCGGCTGGTGGATACCACCATCTTCACAGCTCTCGAACGGCGCGCTTCCGATATTCACATCGAAACTAATGACGACTCAGTAGTGGTGAAGTACCGCATTGACGGCGTGCTCCAGATGGCACTTGCGCCCATCGCGCGCGAGCATCACTCCACCATCCTGTCGCGTATCAAAATCATGTCCGAGCTCGACATCGCGGAGCGCCGCGTGCCGCAGGACGGCCGTTTCCGCGTCCGCTACAAGAGCCGCTTGATCGACTTCCGCGTCTCCATCATGCCCACCGTGCATGGCGAAAACTGCGTGCTCCGCGTACTCGACAAGGAGTCGATGAGCGAGAAATTCCGCAACCTCACACTCGATGTTGTGGGCTTTGCGGACTCTGACCTCAAGCGCTTCCGCCGCTACATTCGCGAGCCTTACGGCATGGTGCTCGTCACCGGGCCCACCGGCTCTGGCAAGACCACCACGCTCTACGCCGCGCTCAACGAGATCAAGAGCGACGAAGACAAGATCATCACCATTGAGGACCCGGTCGAATACCAGATTCGCGGCATCACGCAGATTCCGGTCAACGAGAAAAAGGGCCTCACATTTGCGCGCGGACTGCGTTCGATTCTGCGTCACGATCCCGACAAGATTCTCGTCGGCGAAATCCGCGACCAGGAGACAGCACAGATCGCCATCAACTCGGCCCTCACCGGCCACTTGGTGTTCACAACCGTTCACGCCAATAACGTGGTCGATGTGTTGGGCCGCTTCTTGAACATGGGAGTCGAAGCGTACAACTTTGTTTCAGCATTGAACTGCATCCTGGCGCAGCGCCTGGTGCGTACCATCTGCGAGTACTGCGCGCGCACAGTGCGCTACGACGAAGAGACGCTGATGCTTGCGGGTCTTGACCTGGTCGAGTGGCGCAACTTCGGTTTCCGCGAGGGCGCCGGATGCATCGAGTGCGGCGGAACCGGCTATCGCGGCCGAACTGCGATTCACGAGTTGCTCGACTTGACCGACCCAATCCGCGAACTGATTCTCGAAAAAAAGCCAACCTCCGAAGTGCGCAAGCTGGCGCAAAAGGAAGGCATGAGCTTCCTGCGCGAGTCCGCCATCGATCGCGTAAAACGTGGACTGACCACGCTGAAGGAAATCAACAAAGTCACGTTCATCGAAGCATCACGCTAAAAGGAAACGACACTCCGTGCCTGGGGTGCCCCATCCATCGAGGGCTCTTTCTCGATGGGTGGGAGATCACAAAGGCCAATCGTCGGCCATCGGGTCTGCTGTTTCTTTTCACGGCACGACTCCATGGCGTGAAGAAGTTCCGAGGGCTGAGTATCACGCGTCAGGGCACAAAGTCATGACGTGAAGAAGTTCCGAGCGATGAGTAACACGCGTCAGGGCACGACTTTAGTCGTGCCGTAAATGTACAAAATTGATGGGCTTTAGCCCCTGCGGGGACGGCAACTTACGGACCCGGCAAATGAACAAAGGAGAGGCACCCAAGTGGCCCAATTCTCAAACTCCATGAAGACCTCATCG
>JANXQR010000482.1 GCA_025353435.1 Acidobacteriota bacterium
CCCGCGAAATGATTCGGCGCGACCGCAATCGCCCCTCGATCTTGCTATGGGAGGCCGAGCTGAATGAAACAGACAACAGTTCCATTGCAGCTGAACTTAGCCGCATCGTCCATGAGGAGTTTCCCGTAGACCCGTGCTACACGGCTGGAAATCCGGTTGAAAAGGCAGCTCCGGGATTCAACGGCTGGGGCGTGACCTATGTTCCATACGAACAGAGGGATCCGAAAACGCCTTCCTGGATTCGCGAGTGGGGCGACCAGGTGGATAACTGGAGCGACCAGCAGGGCCGCGTCCGCGTTGCGCGCGGCTGGGGAGAAACACCCATGCTGATTCAGGCATTGGCTCACATGGGCAGCCTGAACAGGATCTATCAGCCAGCCACAAAGCCCGCAGGCGCTGACCTTTGGGCGGGCATCGATGCATTTCGCGGATATCATCACCAGCCGTTTCTGGGCGCGCCGATCGACTTATTCCGGTTACCCAAGTTCGACTACTACATGTTCCAAAGCCAGCGACCAGCGGAGATCAGGTCAGGACGCCCAGGTTATGGGCCGATGATATTCATTGCATGTTATGGTTCGTTTCACTCTTCGCAGGAAGTTACCGTGTTCAGTAACTGCGAGCAGGTGCGACTTACAGAGAATGGCAAAGTGGTGGCAACGCAGGGCCCCGATACCGGATATCAACTCCCGCATCCGCCGTTCACCTTCAACGTGGGCAGCTTTAGTGGTACCCGGACCATGCTTTTCGGCAATGTGAATGCGCCTGGAGCACTATCGACACCGATCGGGGAGCTTCTCGCGGAAGGGCTGATCGGAGGCAAGGTGGTTGCTACGCACTTGATCCATTCACCCGGCGTACCGAAGAAGATCGAACTGCAAGTCGATACATGCGGGGTTGATCCGGTAGCCGACGGAGCGGATTGGGTCCGCGTTTACGCGCACGTTTGTGATGCCCGAGGCACAACGTACCCTTACAGCGACGACTTGATTACTTTCTCAGTTTTGGGAGAAGGAGCCGTCATCGCGGATGAGAGGATATTTGCGAATCCGGTGCGCGCCGAGGCAGGCATTGCTACGGCCCTTGTTCGGATGACCGATAAGGCCGGGGAGATTCAAGTAACAGGCTCGTCTCCCGACTTAGCCAGTGGAACGGTTGAGTTCCAATCCCGCGCGCGAGTGAGCTGACATTCAGTGACTCGCGACCAAGCGACTCGCTCATGACAAATGCATGAAAGAAGCGCCCGGCATTGTGGAATGCCGGGCGCCAATCTATTTTGTTACTTCTTTTGCAATGTGCGGATATAGGAAACGAGCTCCTTGAGTTGATCATCGGAGAGCTTTCCCTGCCATGCAGGCATCTTGCCCTTACCGTTCTTTGCGACGGCGAGCAAATCGGCATCGGTCTCCTTCAAAGCAGCTTCGGAGGTGAACGACGCAACTTTGAGCGCCTTGCCCGCGGGAGTGTTGGCATCTCCCGCTGCGCCATGACACGCGGCGCATTTGGCCTTGTATACGTTTGCCACAGGTTCGGCTCCTGCATTCAGAACTGCGCCCGCGCACAAGAGAATTGCTGAAATACGAAGTAGCGCTTTCATCGGAAAAATTCCCCTTTGTTCATCGAATTGAGTAGTTTCTCTACAACTTTCTTTCTGTGTTTCCAGTCTTTTTGCATTCGGGCCGAGACAACCGGCCCGATTGCGGTGCAAGGTCTTACCCGTTAGAACACCCAGTTAAGGGAGAGACCGCCCACATGCACCTGGTAGCTGGGCACTGTCTCGTTGGTGGGAGTAAAGTTCAGCTTGTTACCGACCTGCAGTGCCTGGTATCTCCAGTCCGTGGGCGTCAACCGCTGGAACCAGTAGAAGCCCTGCAAACTGGCCGACCTGGTGATGACGTAAGTGGCGCTCGGCTTGACGCTGAGCTCGTCGTTCCGGACCACGGGGAAATTCTGCGCCGGAATAAAGAAGATTGCCTGAGTGCCGGCGGGAAGCGGCGGTGCCGCCGGGCCTGCCAGTGCTAACGGGTTGTTTACATAGCTGCCGCCGACGACAGCGTTCTCAGTGCGCCCGCGCGTGTAGACCACCTCACCGGCCAGTTCAAGCTTATTGCCGGCCAGGTTTTTGCGGCGGAGTGTTAGACCAGCCGTGTCAATCTTGTCGCGGTCGTTGTGGGTCCAGTTCAGGCACGGATCGATTTTGGCGGATGCGTTCCTGTCTGCGACGGTGGTGAAGCAGGGACCTCCAAGGACGGTATTTCCCGCCTGTCCCTGAAATTTGGCTGTGGTGTTGGAGGCAAACGCATCGCCGGTGGCGTACAGACGCTGGTTGTCGTAGGTGTAGAAGACGTCGGCGACCAGGTCTTCAGACGCGGTATAGCTTACATCCATCGTTGCCGCCCACCAGGTGCGCCTCTTCAAGCCCAGCTTGGTGTTTAGATAGTCGTCGTCACTCAGCTCACCACTTCCTTGAATCGCGACCTTATCCTTGGCGAGCCAAAGCAATTGAGTGCGCGCGTCGTTTCGGTTCCGATCCGCGACGTAGTATTTCCGGAAACCGGGAATCTCGTTGAGGATGTTACGAGTGCCGTATTGTGCCTGCGCGACGACGTTGTTGTTGGGCGTAAAGATGGCTGCGTCGCCGGTGAGCGGTGTGCCGGGAAGACCAGCGACCGGACCGAAACCGGTAAGCCCAGTGCTCTTGAGGAAGGAGTAGACGCTCATTGATGCGCCCTTGGGGACCTGGTTCGCCATTGGCGTTTCCGCGAGGAAGGCGTTTTCGTTGTAGTCTCCGCGGCGTTCGGAGAAGGCGTACTCCACACGGGCCGTCAAGGCCCCTTTGGATTTGCGCCACTCCGTGCGGAACGTGTTCTCACTCACTTGCTTTGCATCGGCGCAGGTAATCCAGGAATAGGAGCAATGGCGATCTACCTGATCCCATCCATAGCCAAGCATCAAGTGTTCCGATTTCGAGAATGAATACTCGGCCTCCCCGCCGGCCTTGTAGGAGAGCTTGGAGAGCGAGCGGTTGTTGTAGATGTTGGTATTGGTTCCGAGTCCGGTAGGCAGCCCGTAGAGGCCGCTAAACGGCGAGGTACCGGTCTTTGGCGAGGCATCGTCCTGGAACAGGAAGATGCCGAGGGGCGTCTGGTTATCGCGTTCGTCGAACCGGGCGTCTGCCACGAGATCCCACTTGCCGTGTTTCAAGGTGAACTTGCCCGAGCCCAGGCCCGTGTACACAAGACCCTGCAGAGAGCTGCGGGGCAGCCCGAACGGCAGCGCTCCCTCATTACTAAGCGAGGGATTAATAAACGCCTGGTTCTGGGTTCCGCGGCCAATCGAACCCACAACAACCAGCTTGGCGTCCCTCGACAACTTATAGCTGCCTGTTGCCGTGAACTGGTGGAACTGGTTGCTGGGTTCTTCCGCCAGAGCCGACGTGAGGCCTAAAACCGCGGGATCAGCCCAGATCATGTGTTCGGTGTTGTTGCGGAAGTGCGAGCCGTAGTAAGCGAATGAAAGGAATAGCTTGTTGAGCTTGACATTCACCGCAGCCGATGCCTGATCGGTATCCCAGTTCACCCTATAGGGCAGCAACGCGGTATCCTGCGTATTCTGATCATTCACCCCACCGACGGTCCTCGCGCCATCTTTGTGCTCGTGGCTGACGCCGACGGGAATATCGATCGTTTCAGTCGGGGTGAAGAGGACTTGCGCCTCGCCTCGCTTGCGAGTGAGTGCGAGATCCACATTCCGGAAAGCGGGCAGATCGGCAGCACGGATTGCAGCCATCTTGTCCAACTGAGCCGGGGTTGGTGGTGTGAGCACGCCATGGGAGTTGTAGACACTGCCAGCCGCAGACACCGGATTGAGCCCGAAGTAGTTTAGAGCGGTGGCGCTCTTTTGCGCCAAAATCGGCACGATCCAATTGGATGGCAATGTTAACGTGTCGGTCCCTACACCGAGGAATGGGGTTTGATACGAGTCGGAGGTGTTGGCCAGAATCGTGCCATAGGCGAATCGAAATTGGAACTTGCCCTGCTTTCCAAAGTCGAGGATCCCGTCCCGAGTCTCGAGCCCAAGACTCGAACCCCGGAAATGCCACCGCCACGTGTCGTTGCTGTCGTAGAGCGCCCCGCCGCTGAAGTCGAAGTTGCCGACAGCGAAGACATGGAACTTATTCAGTCCGTTGTACTCGCCAAACTTGAACGACGGGGAGCTGACCCCGGCGACGCCGATTTGACTTCTATTGTGCGGCCTGGTCTGTTCGGCAGCCGTGAGCCCTTCCGGGATGTACGGGCCCGGCGGGACCTGGGTTCCTGGATTGCGTCCAGTAGTGTTTTGAGGAACGGTTTGCGCGGCCGCGAAAGCGGACAGCGCCATGAGTATAGCGGACAGGATCGATGTGAGAACGGGAGCCTTCATCGAACCGGCGCTGAAGCGACGTGTATTTCCTGGTTTCATGATTGCGTCTCTCCGATTCAATTGGTTACCGGTTGTACTTAGCCCCGCCCGGATGATTCGAGCCGTGGATTTGTGAATGGCATTGCAGACAAGAGCGTCCGTTGGCCTGGTCAGTCGGGCTCTGGCCTCCCGCTGGAATGGTCCCGTTGCCCGTTACAAAGGTTCCGCCAGGCAGGTTTGCACCGCTGTAAAGACCCTTGGCGTGATCGCTGGTATGACACTCCTGGCACAGCATGGGTGCGCGCGTCTTCAACAACGGCGTCACATTCGATCCGTGCGGTGAGTGGCAGTTGGTGCAATCCTCAACGACGGGCGCATGCTCCCACAGGAATGGACCGCGCTTCTCCGCATGGCAGGTGTAGCAGGTCTCAGTGATGGTGTTCTTCACCATCAAGCGAGGTCCCGTGGATCCGTGCGGGTTGTGGCAGTCAGAGCAGGTAACTTTGCCTTCGAGGATGGGGTGCCGCGAGAAGCGATGAAACTGGGCGCGCTCATTCTGATGGCATTGGAAGCACACTTCAGGTTGAGTAAGCTTGTTCAGCACTTTTTGCTCGGGGTTATGCATCTCATGGCAATCCGTGCACGTCACGCCTTGCTTCTCGTGTGCACTGCCTAACCAGTACGTCCGCGCATGGACGCTCGATTCGTGGCACGAGAGGCATGCCGACGATCTGGCCTCAGTGGAGGACAGCTGCTTCGACTTGGCTCCAAACACGATTTCGGGCGACTCGGATGGGTTCTCCTGGTGCTTCACGCTTTCACCGTGGCAGCCCTGGCATCCGGGCGTGCGTGAGTCCCCTTTGACGCCGTGCTTGGTCTGGTAGATGGAAAGCACATGTCCGCTCGACTCGTTGTGACAGAGGGTGCATTTCTTATCACCATCGAGTGAACGATCGACCCCGGCCACTGCGGGTGACTTCTTGTTTGCGGCAAAGGTCTCATTCTGCGCAAAGCTCCGTGTTCCAGCGCACAAAACAACCAATGCAACGATGACGCTTGATCGCCAAATCTGTTGCGGAATCGCCTCAGTCAGCAGCATTAACTGGCGCTCGCGCTCGAGTATCTCCTGGTTCGAGTGCCTCAATTCCGCGGTGCGCTCATTAACTCTTATTTCCAATTCGTCTCGTGATGCTCTGATCGCGGTTTCGCTTTTCTTCCTCGCCGAGCTCAGCGCCATAACTGCGATTGCGCAGATGACAAATGCGGCAACGTAGCTTTGGAATTCTCTTCCAATGGTCATGGAATAGTAAGGGGGCACGAAAAAGAACGTGATCAGGATCGACGACATAACCACGGCCATCAATCCAGCTATATAACCGCCGAACCATGCGCTGCACATGATGGCAGCAAAGAAAAGGAAGACAAACGGGTAAGCCATGAACCGTTGCAGTGGAAATGTCCAGAGCAGAGCCAACAAGACGAAGAAGCCAGAAATTCCCAATGGCTTGGCGACAAACCCGACGATCCACACGGAGACTAGGCTGTGACTTTCGGCCATATGCTGGCATCATAAACTGGTGGTTCCGTGTAACCGGCACTGGTCGGCAAACCGGCTGCATTTCAAGGAGAGCTTGCGGACCAGGACCGAGAAGTTGCAGGATGGGGAGTGAGATCGTTCAAACGGGCCAACGGGGCATAAATTGTCATTCAAATGTCACTTCTGATTGCTGATTGCGAATCGTCTAAATGCTTGATGCACGATGGTATATGGAGTGTTAAGAAGAGTACCTGGAGTACGCGGCCATGAGTGAGGACCAGGAGACGATCCTGATCGTTGAAGATGATCCACGGATGCAGAAAGTGCTGCACCGCATATTCCACGAGCAGGGGTACAGAACTGAGGTTGCATCGGATGGCCAGTCAGGAATCGAAGCGTTCCAAGCTTGCTCCCCGGCAGCCGTGGTGCTTGATCTCATTCTGCCTCAGTTGTCTGGGCGCGAAGTCTGCAAGCGCATAAAGAGCGCCTCTCCAGACACTCCGGTGCTGATTCTCAGCGCTGTGAGCGAGGTGGTGGACAAGGTGCTGTTGCTTGAACTTGGCGCGGAAGATTACATTACAAAGCCATTCAGCCCGCGGGAATTGCTTGCGCGCGTCCAGTCCTGCATCCGCCGCAGACGAAAATCAGAGCCACCAGCGACCTACAGGTTTGGTACCTGCGAAGTAGACTTTCTCAAAATGACCGCCCGAAGATCCGGCGTCTCAGTGACTTTGACGGCGCACGAATTCAAGCTACTGCGATTCTTTACGGCGAATCCCGACCGTGTGCTCAGCCGGGACGAACTGCTGAATGATGTGTGGGGATACAACTCGTACCCGACGACACGAACGGTTGACAACCAGATTTTGAAGCTGCG
>JANXQR010000484.1 GCA_025353435.1 Acidobacteriota bacterium
CACCCGATGTTGAGAAGCCCGAATTCGTGCAACTCGCCGCCGCCGATCCGGCCAACCCCTACGGCTCAGTCCTGCGCTGGCCCGACATTCCCGTAGCTGAAGAGGACTCAGAATCAGCCCCGCGTATCCTCACCCGCGCGGCCTACGCTGAAGTCATCCTGCGCAATGGCCAACTCGTCGCATGGCTGCGCCGCGGCAACCCCAACCTGCTTATCTTCCTTCCTGCGGAGGAGCCGGAACGCACGCACGCTGCCGAAGGCCTGGCACATTTTCTCAGCACGCGCGGCCAGCAGCGCATGCATGCCGACAGGCACCACGGCGTGCTCATCACCACCATCAACGGCCAGCCCGCATCGGCGCATCCCATGGCACGCTTCCTCATGGACGCAGGCTTTCACCCCGGCCCCCTCGGCCTGCACCTGCGCCGCGTCCTTCTGCCCATGCTGCATGAGCAACCTGGAGTGGCGGAATTGCAATAGCCGGCAAGAGGCCAATCGCGTGTTCGGCGTCACTTCTCGACAGGGTCCAGACGGAGTAGCCTCAAATTTCGCTGGCTGACGTTTGGAGGGTATTTCCAGTGGGTACTGGACGCCGCCTGCGAAACGGTCGAGTGGCCTTATCAGCCATTAGGGTTCGACTCCCTTGCCCTCCGTATGCTGCTCGACTTATAGAAATGTGTCCTTTTTGGCGTTGTGCTAAACTGAACATAATTTCGCAGGCGGTGTCCAGAGACGGATGCCCCAAAGGACCAAGGCTCCGGATTGATAACCCGGGGCCTTTGCCATTTTTGACAAGTAATCATGCCTGAAGGCGATACCATCTTTCGTTCCGCGCGCTCGCTCCACCGCGCATTGGCCGGCAAACCGGTAACAGCCTTCCGCTCCGCCTACCCGCTGCTCACGCGCTTTCATGACGACACCCCGCTCACCGGCCAAACCGTGGAGTTAGTCGAGTCGCGCGGCAAGTGGCTCTTGATTCATTTCTCCGGCGGCGGAACCATGGCCACCCACATGCTCATGAGCGGCGCATGGCATATCTACAAGCCCGGCGAGCGCTGGCAAAAGCCCCCTTCCACCGCCCGCATCGTACTCGAGAATCGCGACTACCTCGCCATCGGCTTCAACGTGCCCGTCGCCGAGATGCACACCCCGCAATCGCTTGTGCGCGACCGCCGCATCCCACCCTCAGATGGCGATCTCCTCCGGCCAGATTTCGACGCCGAAGCCGCTCTCCAGCGCGTCAGGTCGCAGGCCAATGAGGAGATCGCCGTCGTCCTCCTCGATCAGAAGATACTCGCCGGCGTCGGCAACGTCTTCAAGTCGGAAGTCTGCTTCGTCACCGGCCTCAACCCATTTCGCCGGGTCTCCACCATGACGCAAGATCAGGTGGCGCATGCCATCGCCGTCGCTCGCCGCCAGCTTGCCTCGAATGTAATGGAAGATTCGCCCGACACCATCGTGACGTATCGCGGTACGGGGCGCCGCACCACCAACCAGGCCGACCCCACTGCAAGTCTCTGGGTCTACGGTCGCAAAGGCCAGCCCTGCCGTAAATGCGGTGAGCGCATTCGCAGCCGCCTGCAGGGGGTTGATGTACGCATCACGTTCTGGTGCCCCCGCTGCCAGCCCACGCCCGACGGCATCCAAATCGACGGTTAAAACGCGGTCAGAAAACTCAATCGGGCGGTAGGCCGGGATTTATCTCCGGCAATCTGCCACCAAAGGGCATGGGCTTTGAGCTTGCACATTCTTGGAGGGTAGCTTGGAGGGAGGCTCGCTCTCCTAAGGCGGGAAACCATCTCCGCGAAGCCTCCGATTCCGCCCCTGTGGAAATCTTGTCAAGGGGTAAAAATGAAAATAGTTTGTAACCCCTTTGCCATCAACGAAAGAAAGTTTGCTCAAATCCATTATTAATTCGTGGGATCTGCCATACTTAATACAGTAGAGAAAAGTAGCGCCCGCC
>JANXQR010000535.1 GCA_025353435.1 Acidobacteriota bacterium
CTCTGACAACGCTGCTCGACAACAATCAGAGCGATTTTGCCAAGGCAGTGATGGCAGAAGAGTCGCTCCTGATCATCTTCAGCCAGGAGTTCCGTGGTGGGCAGATTGAGGCTCTAGTGGCTTGGGGGCTGAAGCGCGGCAACGTGCGATTTGCATTCCTCGGCGATAGCGCGAATTCTCGCGGTGCGGCTGACATGGGGTTGTTGCCAGATCTCCTGCCCGGATATGTGCCGGTCGGAGCTCCGGGTGCATTCGCAGAAGAGTATGCGGGGATGCCCTCAACCGCAGGCAAGGCGGCACCGGCAATGTTCGACGCTGCGCGGCAAGGGAACCTTGGAGCTCTGCTGGTAGTGGGAGACAATCCTGTTTCGCGGCTCGGCATTGCGCCGGAGGCACTGAAGAAGACGTTCCTGGTTGTGCAGGATTTGTTCCTCACTGAGACTGCGGCGCTGGCCGATGTCGTGTTCCCGGCGGCAAGCCATTACGAAAAGAGCGGCACGGTCACTAACACGTATGGCGATGTGCAATTGGTCAAGAAGGCCGCGGATCGGCCCGGTGTGCGATCCGATTTCGAAATCATCGTGCGGCTTGCCAGCGCCATGGGCGCCCATGTGAAGGCGCTTGTGCCCTTCGGCATGCGAGGCGTGCATGCTGACCTTGGACAATCGCGCGGTGCGCAGTCGGGCGAGGCGGATCGGCACGCGGTGTGGCTGGCTTCGAATGGAATGGAGCTGAAGCTCAGCCCGTTCGATTCATTGGCCGTGCTCGATGAGATCGAACGGCTGGTGCCCTCGTACAAACTGGATCGGTTGAATCTTTTCTCAGGCAATGATGTGCGCACGGAGCCCGGGTTCGTTCCCATTTCAGCTTTGACAACACAGCGCGCAGATCTGATAGCGCCGGAGCACGACGGGCTTTTCACTTCCGGCACGCTGGGTAGCTACAGCAAGTACCTAAGCGAAATCGCAAAGCACCAGGCGGGCAAACTAGCTGAAACTGCGGCGGACTGAATTGTTTGAGAGAGGCTAACGGCAAGTGACGATTTTGCAGTTCTTTCTGTGGAGCTTGCTCAAGATCATCGTGGTGACGGTGGTGTTTCTGATGGGCGTCGCCTATACGGTGCTGCTGGAGCGCAAGCTGGTGGGTCGAATTCAGAACCGCTGGGGGCCCAGCCGCGTGGGGCCGTTCGGATTGCTGCAGCCATTAGTGGATGGTGCGAAGTCATTTCTGAAAGAAGACATTATTCCGACGGCGGTATACAAACCTCTGTATCTGCTGGCGCCTATTCTCTCGCTCGGATGCGCGCTTACCTCGATTGCAGTTGTGCCATTCGGGGCGCCCAACGTGACCGGGTCGGGCGGGTTCCACTTCTTCGAGATCTCTGAAATCAACATCGGCCTGCTGGTGATCCTCGGAGTCACATCTGTAGGCGTGTATGGAATTGCGCTATCCGGGTGGTCGTCGAACAACAAGTACTCACTTCTAGGTTCGCTCCGCTCTTCAGCCCAGTTGATCAGCTATGAGCTTGCACTGGGACTTTCGTTGGTGGGCGTGGTAATGCGCGCGGGCTCATTGAACCTTCGCGTGATTGTGGAAAGCCAGTCACGTCATGGCATCCTTAGCTGGAATTTGTTTGGCGGGTTACAGTTCATAGCATTCTTCATTTATTTGATGGCTGCGTACGCGGAGACGAACCGCTCGCCATTCGATCTGCCTGAGGCGGAGAGCGAACTGACGGCCGGCTACCACACCGAGTACAGCTCCATGAAGTTTGCCATGTTCTTCATGGCCGAGTACGCCAACATGATCACAGTCGGCTGCGTGGCCACGCTGCTATTTCTTGGCGGGTGGACAAGCCCACTTGGAGACCTGATTCCCGCGCCGGAGAACTGGTTTGTACATGCACTGTTTCCGATCTTCTGGTTTGTGTTGAAGGTGTTCAGTTTTCTGTTTCTCTACGTCTGGGTGCGCGGCACATTGCCGCGCTTCCGTTACGACCAACTTATGAACTTTGGATGGCGCTACCTGCTGCCGCTCGCCATTCTCAACATTGTGGGAACAAGCCTCTGGCTTGCGTACAGATAGCGCAAGCCGCTCGGTTACAATCGGAGAGTCTCCAGCAGCGAATCTGCTTGTGGTCCCTCCTTAATTTGCGAGCTTTTGAAGCACGCCTTTTGTTGCACGCGATGGAACGATGCACTTGATTCTCTTTATCGTATTTGCCGGGTTGTGCCTGGCCGGAGCTATCAATCTCCTGCTCCAGACTCATCCCATCAACAGCGCACTCTCGCTGGTGGTGGTGATGAGTTCGCTGGCTGTGCTTTACCTGATGCTGGGCGCGGAGTTTCTGGCCGCCGCACAGATTATCGTCTATGCCGGCGCCATCATGGTGCTCTTCACATTTGTGGTGATGCTGCTGAACGCGGGGCGTGAAGAGCGAACGCTAGGTAGCCGCGCGGCAAAAGCCTTGGGCCTTCCGGCGGTGGCAGTGGTCCTGAGCGTGATTGCCACGGTTATCTTGAAAGCCCAAGGGTTGGAACCGGTGGCGCTCAGCGACAACATTACGTCGACCACGGACCTAAGCAAAGTGTTGTTTCACGAGCTATTGTTGCCGTTTGAAGTTACATCGGTGTTAATTCTGATTGCGATTTTAGGAGCAGTGGCGCTGGCGCGGCCCGCAGGCGATGAGCACGGCCGCCGAACGGGGGTGGAAAAGTGATCCCGCTGAGTTGGTATCTATTGTTGAGCGCGGCCTTGTTCTCACTTGGCGTAATTGGCTTCCTCATCAAACGCAATTTGATCACGGTATTCATGTCGATTGAGTTGATGCTGAACGGCGTGAATCTTTCGTTCGTCACCTTTGCACATCAGTGGCACATGGTGAAGGGACAAATCTTTGTGTTCTTTGTGATGGTGGTGGCCGCGGCGGAAGCTGCGGTCGGCCTGGCCATCATTATTGCCATCTTCCGCACGCGCTCCACATTGGCCGTCGACCGCATCGACCTGATGAAACTATGAACGGACATTTGTATCTCTGGCCGATTCCGCTCCTGCCGTTTGCGGGATTCTTAATCAACGGACTGTTCGGCAGACGCCTGCCGAAGGCAATCGTGACTGCAGTTGCATTGTTGGCACCGTTGGCATCGTTTGCTTGGGTTCTATACGCAGGCTACATCGTCTTCGTTCACGTGCACCCGGGATTTTCTAATGCAATCCCGCTTTCAATTCATACGGACGATGGCCGGGTAACAAAAATAATCATCGAGCCCGGTGCTGGCGAATCCCTTGGACATTGGCTCAATGTCGGCACACTCCACATCGACTTTGACC
>JANXQR010000560.1 GCA_025353435.1 Acidobacteriota bacterium
GCTCCGCTACGTAGCCACCGATCCACTTTTGAATCGTCCACACAAATTTGTCCACAGCGAGTCGCGCTTTTGCATTTCCCGCTTGGATCGCCTCGCGCAGATCGCGCATATCGCTTGACAATTCACTCACACCCAGCAGCCCCGCCTTCTTGCTGGCAACCACTTCCAGTTTGTCCGCGGCCTCGGCTGCACTCGTCGTCGTCTCCGCAATCTTGCGCAGGATAAATAGCAGCACGCCCGGATCGATATCGCCCGTGCGCGTCCCGCTGATAATGCCTCCAGTAGGCGTGAGCCCCATCGAAGTGTCTACACAAACACCGTTGCGAATGGCCGAGATCGATGCGCCATTGCCGAGATGCGCCACAATCAACTTTTCCGGTACATTGGGCTGAAGCTGAAGCACAATCGATTCATAGGAAATGCCGTGCGCACCAAACCGCCGCACACCCATTTCCGCGTATTTGGCCGGGATCGGCATGTGCGTCACCATTTCCGACATAGTGCGGTGGAAGTACGAGTCGAGGCAAACAAAATTTGGCACGCCGGGAAACAGCCGCAGCGCCTCGCGCATAATGTACACGGCAATCGGCGTATGTAGTGGCGCGAATGCTGTATAGCGCTCCATCTCGTCGATCAAGTCCGGTGTGATCAATTGGTTCTCCAGCACCGTCGGTCCACCACAAACCATGCGATGGCCGATTGCCGCGGGAGCAGGGAATTCGCCGGAGAGCAACGCACCGGTTACCAGTCCGAACGCCACTCCGCGCGTTGGCAAAGCGGGCGTCTGATCGATCAGCTTCCTGCCGGCTTCATCCTTGAGCCAGAATTTGCCGAGGTCAGTGCCGATGCCGTCCACCGCGCCCTCGAAGAGCTTTGTGCGCTGGCCGTCGGCCGTTTCATAGATACCAAATTTGATTGAAGAGGAACCGCTGTTTAGAACCAGGACCGGGTACGATGCCATGAATCGAAGGCCTCTTGCGTCTTGCAGTCTCAACCAGAAAAGGTGCTGAGGTTAGAGGCATGCCCCGCGAGAGCGTGGCATGCCTGTTGACGTAACACCGCACAGAGCAGCAAGTCCTAGCGGCGATCGGCCCAGCGCCAGTCGCGAATATCCGGCAGATCGTCGCCATTTTCAGCCACGTAAAGCTTGTGTCGCTGAATCTGCTCGGAGTACCACTGCCGCGCGGCTTCTACTTGCGGCGCCAGTCGCGGCACACGTGTGATCGCATCCAGCGTTAATTGGAATCGATCGATGTTATTTAGCACGCACATGTCGAATGGCGTGGTCGTTGTACCCTCTTCTTTGTAGCCGCGCACATGAATGTTGTCGTGATTGTGCCGGCGGTAAGTGAGCCGATGAATCGCATAGGGATAGCCGTGAAATGCAAAGATCACAGGCTTGTCCTTGGTGAAAATGAGATCGAATTCCTCATCGGCCAGCCCGTGTGGGTGCTCAGATTGCGGCTGCAGCGTCATCAGGTCGACAACGTTGACCACACGGATGCGGATGTCCGGAATGCGCTCGCGGAGCAGCGTCACCGCGGCCAGAGCTTCCATCGTGGGTACGTCGCCGCAGCAGGCCATCACCACATCGGGATAGCCCTCATCCGACGCCCACTTCCACACGCCCACGCCTACCGTGCAGTGAGCAATCGCCTCTTCCATCGTGAGCCACTGGGGCGCAGGCTGCTTGCCCGCGACGATCAGATTGATGTAGTTGCGGCTGCGCAGGCAGTGATCGCTAACAGACAACAGCGTGTTCGCGTCCGGTGGTAAATAGATGCGCACAACATCGGCCTTCTTGTTGAGCAGGTGATCGATGAACCCCGGGTCCTGGTGGCTGAAGCCGTTATGATCCTGCCGCCATACCAGCGAACTCAACAGGTAATTCAAAGATGCAATCGGCTTGCGCCACGGAATTCCGCGCGTCACCTTGAGCCACTTCGCGTGTTGGTTCACCATCGAGTCAATGATGTGGATGAATGCCTCATAGCACGAGAAGAACCCGTGCCGCCCGGTGAGCAGGTAGCCCTCCAGCCATCCCTGGCACATGTGCTCGCTCAGCACTTCCATCACGCGACCGGTCTGCGAAAGGTTTTCATCCACCGGCAGCGTCTCGGCCATCCACGTCTTGCCGGTACCTGTGATGACATCGCCAATGCGATTGCTCGCCGTCTCATCGGGGCCCACTACACGAAAGTTGGAATGGTCGAGGTTAGCCTGCATCACGGCATGCAGCAATTGCCCAAGCATGCGTGTCGACTCCGCCTGCGTCTGGCCGCGCCCCTCGATCTTGACTGCAAAGTCCCGAAAGTTGGGTACGCGTAGCGGTTTCAGCAGGACGCCGCCGTTGGCATGCGGATTCATTCCCATGCGCCGCCGGCCTTTCGGAGCAAGATCGGCAAGCTCCTGGCGGAACGCGCCCTTCTCGTCGAATAGCTCTTCGGGCTTGTAGCTGCGCATCCAATCGTCCAGCAACTTCAGGTGTTCGGGCTTCTCGCGCAGTTCAGAAAATGGCACCTGGTGCGCGCGCCAAGTGTTCTCCACCGGCTTGCCGTCCACGAACTTCGGTCCAGTCCAGCCCTTCGGCGTGCGCATGATCAGCATGGGCCAGCGCGGACGCGCCGTTTCGCCTTCAATGCGCGCCGCCTGCTGGATGGCCGCAATGCGATCGAATATCGTGTCGAAGACCGCCGCCGCTTTTTGATGCATCACCGCGGGGCCGTCTCCCTCCAGCGTGAACGGCTCATATCCGTATCCGCGCATTAGGTCTTCGAGCTCAGCATGTGGAATTCGCGCCAGAATTGTCGGATTCGCAATCTTGTACCCGTTCAAATGCAGGATCGGCAGCACCGCGCCGTCTGTGGCTGGATTGAGAAATTTGTTGGAGTGCCAGCTTGTCGCAAGCGGCCCAGTCTCAGCTTCGCCATCGCCAACGACGCACGCCACAACCAGGTCGGGATTGTCGAACGCCGCGCCATACGCGTGCAACAGCGCATAGCCCAATTCGCCGCCCTCGTGGATCGATCCAGGCGTCTCCGGAGCCACGTGGCTCGGTATCCCGTAAGGCCAGCTGAACTGGCGGAACAGACGCTTGATGCCGTCCTTATTTTGTTCAATATGCGGATAAACCTCGGTGTACGACCCCTCCAAATACGTGTTGGCTACGATTCCGGGGCCGCCGTGACCAGGACCGATCACAAACATCATGTTGAGGTCGCGTTCGCGGATCAGCCGGTTCCAATGCACATAAAGGAAGTTAAGCCCCGGCGTCGTGCCCCAGTGCCCCAGCAGGCGTGGCTTCACATCGTCCAGCGTCACGGCGCGTTCCAACAAGGGATTGTCTTTGAGGTAGATTTGGCCTACCGAAAGATAGTTGGCAGCACGCCAATAGGCGTTCATTCGCTCGACTTCCTGTTCGGTCAGCGGGTTGGCATGTTGGCTTTCCGTGCTTATCGTCTGGTCGGCAGTGGCTTCGCTCACGGTGCACCTCCCGCAAATCTGCGGACCCCTTCAGCCTAGCAGCGGCGTGAACAGGCAGGGGGTGACTGACATCACAAATCGATGAAAACACGCTATTAAATTGATGCCCGGCAAAGGGTTGCCTCACCCTGCGAAATATCGCTTCAGTCTGAGTATTCGCGACTCAAACCCGTACCAAAGCAAACTTGCGGCAGCTACTGACGCCGCTACGCGGAATGCAACCACCGCCAGATTCCCGGCAATCCCGTAAGCATCCATCTGCCGATCGAACCATCCAAAGTAGACAAACACCATAATGTGAATCATGTACAACCCGTAGCTGATGCGGCCGAGGAACGCTAGGGGCCCTCGCCGTAGCAGTGCATTCAGTGGATTTCGCGCGCCGGTCGATGCGATCGACGCCAGAACCGTGCCTCCGAAACCTGCTGTCAGCGCGGTGTCGAGCCATGCCGTTCCGCCCGCCACCGTGGCGGCCGCGGCGAATCCCGCTACCATTCCGCACAGGCCGAGCGCTAACCAGATGCGCCGCGGCACTGCAGGAGTGTGCAGCCCGAGTGCCAACAGGCTCCCCATCGCAATGCCATCCAAGTGAGCGAGCGTGTGCGTCGGCGTGATCCACCCAAAGTGGCTCATGCGAAACAGAGGCGACGCAATCATTGCGGCTGCCAACACGATCGCAAGTGCCCAAGGCCTCTCAAGCGCCCGCACCACCGGAGCCCAAACAAAGTAATACTGCTCTTCGATGGCCAGCGACCAGGTCGGCCCGATCACCGGCGGCAGCGCCAGATGAAACAGGTTCTGCACAAAAAACAGGTAAGCCCACCACGGCGCAGTTCGAATCGCCTGGCCCACTGGCTGCCCGACAAACCACGGCGCGTTCAAATAGCAAACAACGAGAACGAGCAGGTAAACAGGCCAGATACGCAGCGCGCGACGCCAATAGAAATTGCGAAAGTAACGCGGCTTGCCCCGCGCCTCCAGCAGGATCGACGTGATAAGAAACCCTGAAAGAACGAAGAACAGGTTCACGCCGGCCCATCCCCACAGCGAGGCCGGATAAAACCATGTGCCCTCAAATCGTGGATGCGAGTGGTAGAGAACTACGGCGAGGACGGCGATGCCGCGCAGACCCTGAAGTTCAGGGATGTAGGATGGCAGCCAGGTTGGGCGTTGGGACTGTGTCAAGACGGCGTCTTCAATGGGTATGATGAACAAACCCTTCCAGTATCCACCCGCCGATCCACAGAATGCCGCCCACCGCGATGCCCACTGAACAGAACCAGATCACGGTCACCAGCAGCGGCAACACAATCCTGAAGACCTCCGATATATGAAGGTAGGAGGGCAAAAATGCATACACACAGGCAGCGATGGCGCAAAACGCGAATACGCTCAGCGCGATGATCAACAGCGCCCGACCAGCACGTTGCATGCGTTTCGCGCCCTCGATTACGTTCATCGATTCCTCCGCCCTTCCGCGCCATCATGGCTGATTGTCAGAAGCTCACCTTGCGCTTCGGGTACCAGGTAAGCTGCACATTGGTAGTCGTCACCGTCTGTTCGCCCGGCAAGTAAATCGGCGCCTTGTAGTGCTCCAGGTTAAAGCTGCCGTTCACTTCAAGGTCCGGTCGGATGCGCTTTACCACCTGGAACCCGATGTCATTCAATGTGGTTCCAAATTGCGAGGTTTGTGACGACTCGATGAAGTCCTTCGCAGCTTTCTGGTTGCGCGCGCTTACCTGGATCCACTCGTTGCCGCTCAGGTGGTACGTAACCCATGCCTGGCCGCCCTTGTCCTCGCGGCCAATCCAGTCGCCAAAGATCTGTCCCTTGTTGGTATAGGCCTGCTTCTGCACGCTCTCCCAGTACATGAAATGCCCGCCGCGACTGGTTTGGATTGGCGGATCAGTCCATGCCACTTCCACGCGGGCGTCCAGCTTTGGCACCCCGGGCACATGCGAAAGATACAGCCCCGGCCGCCAGGCCGCTCGGCGGGGCGCGTCGATCGGCGATACGTCGTCATGCACTTCGGCGTCCGTATAAAGCGTGAGCCAGTTGCGTACAAACGGCAATCGATAGGAGAAATCGAATGAACCAAACCGTGCGCCGGGATCGTTGCGGCTGAATTTTTCCGCGACCGGCACATTCTGGAAACTGAAGAAGCTCTTCAGAAAAGAGTGCAGAGTGATGGGAGCGTGACCTTTGCCACCCCAAATGGCTGTGCGCTCGAACCCGAATTCCAGGTTGTCCGTGGGGCGAAAGCTGATTTTCTCGACGTGAACCCACGGATCGTTGGGCGACGTGTGGCCCTTGAGCGAGCCGACCAGGAAGTCGTACCGGAATGGGCCGGTGATGCGCGACAGCAGCGGAACGCGGAGCGGTTCAATCCGGTTGATCTGAAATGCATAAATGTTTTCCGCATTGTTCGAGTAAGCGAACGATCCGCCCTGTGCGGGGCCGAGCCACGCGTCGTGCTTCCCAATCGAGAGTTCATGATTCAACACCAGCGCGGACACGTACGCTTCCATAACGCGTCCTTCGGTAGTGGTACCTATCGGCCCCATCCCAATGGTGTCCTGCGAATAGGGAACCCCGGTCGTCGGGTTTGCGAATGTCACCACGTCGATCGTTGAAGAGAGGACCTGCGCCAGCGATTGCGAGTACCCGGTGGCCGACGGAGCGCCCTGAAACTCGCCGCGAGCGTAAAACACGAATCGGCCGGCAGTCGCGTATCCGCTCAAGCCTGAGTAGTTATTCAGCCCGCCCTGGTATGGACGCCCATAATCATTGATAACGCTTGACCCCAGATGAAAGCTGTCGCGAAGGGGAGTTCCGGACATGCCTCGAAAGACGGAGTACGCCGATTCAATTCGTGTATGACCTTGGTAACGCAGGCAGGGACCCGTCATGTCGGGCGTGAGCTCGTTTTGCAGTGCTTTGTAGAGCTGTTGTCCCTCGTCAGTTAGCGGCCCGTCTGGTGCGTTCTGCAAACGGTCGGCGGCATCTTCAAGCATGTGGGCGACGCTCGAGCGCGTCCATGGCCGCATCCCCAAAAAGACGTGGTCGATAAATCCTAGAGAATACAGCCGCAGCACCGAAGGATAAATCCAGCTGTCAACCGTTATGTAAGGTGAGCCGAGATTTGCCGGCTCACAAACCGATGAGGTTTGCGATGCGTCCACCTTCTGCGAAGCGGCAGCTTGGGAACCGGTTTGCGCGAGGCTGACAATACCACTAAGGGCCATGCAGCCCACTATGACGGCCAGTCCTGAAATGAAGCGCCGGCCGGTTGAATAGCTGTATTTCATACCGCAAGTCTAGCATCCCCGCAGGGTTGTCGCGGCTGGTCTCGGCATCACATTGCAGTTCAAATTGCGAACGAAAGTCCCACCACTAACAGGAGTGCTGTAACGGAGATAATGGTCTCCAAAACCGACCAGGTCTTCATCGTTTCTGTCACGCTCATATTGAGATATTCCTTCACCAGCCAGAAGCCCCCGTCGTTCACGTGAGAGAAAATCAGCGAACCCGCACCCGTAGCAATCGCTAGCAACTCCGGGTGGACGTTTCCGGAATGAAGCGCGATGGGTGCCACGATCCCCGCGGCGGTCGTCATGGCCACGGTTGCTGAGCCGGTGGAAAGGCGCATCAGTGCGGCGATCAGCCACGCCAGCAGTAGCAGCGGAACGTGCGTCTGCAGTGCAATCGCCACCAGCGCCTGTGAAACTCCGCTGTCCTGAAGAATCCGGCCGAAGCCGCCGCCCGCGCCTACCAGCAGCGTGATGGTTGCCGTGGGCGCAAGGCACTCGTTGCTGAAACGCAGAATCGTCCCTCGCGTGAATCCGCTGAGCTTGCCGAGCGTGTAGAAGCTGAGAAGCACACCGATCAGCAGCGCCATATCGTCGTTGCCAACCAGGTGCAGTGCCTGGTTTACCGTGCTTCCTGGTGCGGAGATCGCATCCGCCCCACTGCCCACCAACATCAGCGCGACCGGCAACAATATCGTGAAAATAGTCAGCGTAAAACCCGGCAGTTTCTTCTCCGAGCCATGATCCACAAACTCTGCTGACATCGGATTTTCGTTCGAGATGTGAACGTAGCGGTCGATAAACTTCGCATACAGCGGGCCTGCAATCACCGCGGTCGGCAGACCCACCATCAGCCCGTACAAAATCGTTCGTCCCACATCGGCGTGGTAGATGGTGGTGGCCAGCAGTGCTGCCGGATGCGGCGGAACCAATCCATGCACAACCGAGAGCCCCGCTACCAGCGGCAGGCATACAAGAATCAGTGACGTGCCCGTGCGCCTTGCCACCGTGAACGCAATCGGGATTAGCAGCACGAAGCCGACCTCGAAAAACACCGGCAGTCCAATTACGAAGCCGATCAGCATCATGGCCCACGGCACGCGCTTCTCGCCAAACCATCGGATCAGCGTATTCGCAACCGCGGTTGCACCGCCTGATTCCGCCATCATTTTGCCCAGCATGGTGCCCAGCGCCACCACAACGGCAATGTGCCCCAGCGTGCCTCCCACCCCGGCCTCGAAAGAATGAATCACCGTCGATAGCGGCATGCCCGCCGCAAATGCGATGGAGAGAGAAGCAACAAACAGGCTCAGAAACGGGTTGAGCTTGAAGACCGCAACCAGCAGGACCAACCCCACCACGGCCGCGAAAGTGCAGACAAGCAGAAAGATACTGTGGGGATCGATCATGCGCTCGGAGTGACCTCCGCTTGGGGCGTGGTTGAATGATGACTGCCGGCCTTTTGCCGGGGCAGAAAATGTCCTGCACGCCTTCCAGTCGCGCCCCCCGTCGTATACGAGAGCACCCCGTTCACCCAGACGTGCGAGATTCCCTTCGCGGGCCGAATCGGATCGGCAAACGTCGCCGTGTCCATCACTGTTTCCGGATCGAACAAAACCAGGTCAGCCGCCAATCCTCTCCGAATCAATCCGCGATCCACCAGGCCGAAACGCTGCGCCGGCATCCCCGTCATCCTGTGCACCGCTTGAGGCAAGGAGAACAATTTCTCTTCGCGGCTGTAACGGCCCAGCACGCGCGGAAACGTTCCCCACAATCGCGGGTGCGGATGAATATCATACGGCAATCCATCTGACCCGATCATGGTTGCCGGATGAGCAAGGATGCGCCGCATATCACCCTCATCAATACTGTGATAAATGGCGCCCGCCGGTTGCAGTCTTCTCGCCGCCTCAAGTTGCGACACACCCCAGGCTTCGGCAATGCTCGCCAGTGATTGGCCCGTGAACTCGGGATGCGCAGCACAGCCCGTAATCGTGATCTCCACACGTGGATCCACCTGCTTCAAATCGAGCGTGCTTGACCCAGCCGCATACGGATAGCAGTCGCAACTCACCGCCTGCAACGCCCGCGCCATATCCAGCGCCTTGAGTACTTCGCCGCTTCTTCCCCAGTTATCGATTCCCGCGCATTTCAGATGCGAAATAACCACAGGAGCGCCGGCCGCCCGCCCAATGGCAAATGCCTCCTGCATGGCATCGAGAACACCTTCTGTTTCCGTCCGCATGTGTGTCGTGTACACTGCGCCGGCAGCGTGCAGCATCATCGCGAGCGCCTCAACCTCCGCGGTTGAAGCCGCATTGGCCGATGCGTAAGCAAGCCCCGTACTCAGCCCTAGTGCCCCGGCATCCAGTGCCTCCTGCAGATCGGCCCGCATAGCGTCGATCTCCGCGCTGGTCGCCGCCCGATCGAGTCGGTCCATGTGGTTGTTACGCAGCGCTGTGTGGCCCACTAATGCGGCCACGTTTACTGCAGGGCGAACAGAACCAATCGCATCAACATAACTCGCAAACGTCGGATACCGGAAGTATTCTGGCTTCCCCAGCAGGCTCATCGGATCAGGCAACTTTCGTCCCAACCTTACGGGCGCAGCACTGATGCCGCAGTTCCCCACAATCACCGTTGTCACGCCTTGAGAAAGCTTGGGAAGCATCCCGGGCGTCTCAATAACGCTGGTGTCATCGTGCGTGTGCGTGTCAATAAATCCCGGCGCAAGCACTAGTCCTTTGGCGTCGATCTGCATGGGCGAACTCGCCGCAAGAGACCTTCCCACATCCACGATTCGACCTTCATGAACGGCCACATCGAGGACCTCAGCGTCTCTCCCGCTTCCGTCCAGCACGCGCGCGTTTCGGATAAGTGTGTCGCAAATCAGCATGGCAGGCCCGATCAGACAAGCCCGTTCAGAATAGACTAGTTCGGGTACGGATTGCAGATTGCCGCCGCCCAGTCGAACTGCTAACGGAGTGCCGTCGTTGACCACACCACCTAATTCCGATTTCTCGCAACTGATCGGTCCGTTGAACAAAGGGCTTGGTCCGTTCAGCAGAGATCATTCGGCAAATGAACTGGCCCAGCGCGGCTGGAACCTTTTGCGCGAAGACCTGAGCCTGCCGACGGCAGTTCTCTACCAGGATCGCCTCCTTCACAATCGCGATTGGATGTGCACCTTCATCGCGAAATACGGAGTCCATCTCGCCCCGCACGGCAAAACCACCATGGCGCCGCAGTTGTTCCACATGCAACTCGAAGGCGGCGCGTGGGGAATCACCCTGGCCACCGCGCATCAGACTCTCGTTGCCTATGAACACGGCGTGCGACGTGTCCTCATGGCCAACCAACTCGTCGGCAAACAGAACATGGCCACCATTGCCCGCCTGCAGCAGGATCCCGCATTCACCTACTACTGCCTCGTCGATTCAGCAGAGCAGGTCGATCAGCTTGGCAAATTTTTCTCAGACTCCGGCCAATGGCTCAACGTCCTTCTCGAACTCGGCGTCGAAGGCGGCCGCACCGGCGTGCGCAACGACTCTCAACACCTCGCCGTCCTGGAAGCCATCGCGCGATGGAAGAACGCGATCCGTCTAGGTGGCGTTGAAATCTACGAAGGCGTCCTCGACGATGGGCCCGCAATTCGCGCCTTCCTCCAGCGCGCCTGCGGCGTGACCCGCGACCTACTCGCAGAAGCCCGATTCAGCGCCAAGCCCATCCTCTCCGGTGCCGGCTCCGCGTGGTTTGACGTCGTCGCGGAAGAATTCACCAGCGCCGGATTCGGCGACGCCGTCGACATCGTACTCCGCCCCGGCTGCTATCTCACCCACGACGTCGGTGTTTACCGAAAAGCTCACGCCCGCATGCTGCGCGCCAATCCAGTCGCCCATCGCATGCACTCCGAACTGCTCCCGGCTCTCCACCTCTGGGCTTACGTCCAATCGGTGCCAGAACCCAGGCGCGCCATCATCGGCATGGGCAAGCGCGACGCCGCATTCGACTCCGGCCTTCCCGTCCCCGCCCTTCAATATCGACCCGGCTCAGCAGCCCCGATTTCGGCCCCCCCGCATTGGGAAGTAACGAAAATGATGGATCAGCACGCCTACCTGCTCATCGGACCGGCTGACGACCTGCGCGTTGGCGACATGCTGGCCTTCGACATCTGCCACCCCTGCCTCACCTTCGACAAATGGCGCGCCCTGCCCGTCCTCGATTCCAACTACAACGTCATCGATATCGTCCAGACCTTCTTCTAACGCCAATGCTCCGCGCACGGTCAGACCCGCCGGCGTTGCGCTACTCCGCATCGACCGGCGAGAATCCTAAGCGAACAAGAAAATCCAGCTGGGGTGTTTGTGAACGCACGCATTCAGATTGTCCGATCCGTCGTCTTTCGCGCCATCGTCCTGCATTGCCAATTGATTCTTGCGTTGCTATTCCTGATCGGCCCGAGCGCCCCACGTGCCCAGCAATCTCCATCATCATTGCGCCTCATGCCGCTGCCCAACTCTATGCAGACAGGGCAGGGAACTCTCGCGGTCAATGCGCACTTTCATGCCGGCTTCTCCGGCGTTCACAGCGTCCGAATCGATGCCGCCCTCGATCGTTTTCTCTGGCGACTCGATCGCCAATGCGGTGACATCCGCCGCATGCAATCCACCGCAGCAGCCACCGACCCCATGTTGCTCACAATCCAGGTCGCCGGCCCCGGCGCGGCCACCCAATCTGTCGACGAAGACGAGTCCTACAAGCTCGCCGTCACCACCTCGCAGGCCACTCTAACCGCCGCCACCGACCTCGGTGCAATGCACGGTCTTGAAACCTTCCTGCAACTCGTTTCCATGGAAAACGGCGCATGCCGCGTCCCCGCCATCGCCATCGACGACACACCGCGATTCCGGTGGCGCGGCTTCATGCTCGACCCCGTCCGCCACTTCGAGCCCGTTGATGAAGTCCTGCGCACCCTTGACGGTATGGCCATCGCCAAGCTGAATGTCTTCCACTGGCACCTGAGCGACGATGAGGGTTTCCGCGCCGAAAGCAAGAAATTCCCGCGCCTTACTGAGGTCGCATCGAGCGGCCTCTTCTATTCGCAAGATCAGTTGCGCGAAGTCGTAGCCTACGCCCGAGCGCGTGGCATCCGCGTCGTGCCTGAGTTCGACATGCCCGGCCACAGCTCCTCAACCACCATCGCCTATCCCGAATACGGCTCCGGAGAAGACCTCAAGTCTCTCCCCCTGGTCCACGATGCGCCGCGAGCCGAGTTGGACCCCAGCAGCGAAAAAACCTACAAATTCATCGACACATTCGTCGGCGAAATGTCCGAAATATTCCCCGACGCCTACTTCCACATCGGTGGCGACGAAACGGAAGGCAAGGCATGGCTCTCCAGCCCCAGCATCAAGGCATTCATGGACAAGAAAGGCTTCAAGACCCCACCCGAACTCCAGGCTTACTTCAATCAGCGCTTGCTTCCCATCCTCTCGAAGCACGGCAAAAAAATGGTCGGCTGGGACGAAATCCTCAACCCCTCATTGCCCAAGGACATCATGGTCCAGAGCTGGCGCGGCGTTGACTCGCTCGCGCAAGGCGCCACGCAGGGCTACACCGGCATTCTCTCCGCGCCCTACTATCTCGACGCCCAGAAAACCTCTGAAGAAATGTTCCTCGCCGATCCCGTCCCCGCCGAAACCACTCTCACTCCCGATCAGCAGAAGCTCATTCTCGGTGGCGAAGTCTGCATGTGGGCCGAGCAGATCCATCCCGAGACCGTCGACTCGCGCGTGTGGCCGCGCACCCTCGCCATCGCGGAGCGCTTCTGGTCGCCGCAATCCGATCGCGATGTCGCGGAAATGTACCGCCGTCTGCGCCTGGCTTCCCTTGAATTGGAGGACGTCGGCCTCAACCACATCTCTGGCCCAGAAAAACTTCGCCGCAACATCGCCGGCAACGCGAACCCTGAGGCCCTCGATGTCTTCGCCTCTGTCCTCGAACCCATCAGTTTCGGCGATCGCGAAGACGCCCAGCACACCGACTCCTATACCTCGCTCAATCGCCTCGTTGATGCCGTTGTCGCCGACCCCCCGGCCCGCCAGCAGATCGCGCACGACGTCGACGCAATCGTCACCCAGGCTCCCGGTTCCGACGCCGCTGCGGCCGCAAGCCATCTCCGCCAGCGCTTCGAATCCTGGCAGCAGGCCGCGCCCGTTATCCAGGCGTGGGCTCTTCGCTCCGGCCGCCTCTCTGACATTGCCGATCGCGCCCGCCAACTCAACGCCCTCGCCCAGGCAGGACTTGAAGCCCTGGCCTTCCTCGACACCCACACAGCCCCGCCAGCCGCATGGCTCGACGCCCAAAAAGCCATCCTCGCCGACGTCGACAAGCCCTCCGCCCTCGTCCGCTTCGTCTTCCTTCCTTCACTCCAAAAGCTTGTCGACACCGCCGCGTCGCAGCCAGCCATCGCGCCATCCCGCCAGCCCTGAGACCATGGCCGTGACCACAATTCTCGAGGGGTCGTATCGAGCAGTCCTGTCACCTCTTGGCCCACCGGGTTTAGTCTTTCAATAACGGGGCTAAATGCGGACGGAACAGTTCAGGCGATAATTCTCCCGCGCCTTTCGCCCTGTTCTCAAATCGTCTCCAACTTCCCAGAAGGGCTTTGCGCGAAAGCTGAATGGCAACCTCACCCGCATCCGCTCCAAAAACTGAACGCCGGTTTCAGCGCATGGACCAATTCCGGGTCCCCCCGGGGTTTCGGGGGCGCTCTGCGGTATACACCCAGTTATGGTGGATCGTTCAATCCACGCTCTTCGGAATGTCCCCACAGGTGTTTTACGGTTGGCGCAGAGGCCTGCTCAGGCTCTTCGGAGCCCGCATTGGCAACGGCGTATTCCTGAGGCCGTCGGTTCGGGTGACCTATCCGTGGAAGCTCAAGGTCGGCGATTATTGCCATATCGGTGATGAGGTGGTTTTGTACACCCTGGGCGAGATCGAAATCGGAGACTGCGTCGTCATCTCGCAGCGGTCTTATATCTGTACCGGCTCGCACGACTACACCAGTCCAACCTTCGATATCTACGCCAAAAAGATCACCATCGATTCGGAAGCCTGGGTGGCAACCGACGTATTCGTGGCTCCCGGCGTGCACATCGGAAATGGCGCCGTGGTGGGTGCTCGCAGTTCGGTCTTCAGTGATGTCCCTCCAGGTGTCATCCATGTTGGTACTCCCGCCCGTTTCGTCGGCAACCGCATCATGAAACCCTGATCCCCTTTTAGCAATGGTCCTCATTCCTGTAGTTTCCCGAGTAGTTACCTTTGCTCCTGCCGGGATGCACCCTCGATCTGTGCACTGGCTCGTCCCTTTAGAATGGAAACGGTGCGCGAGCCTCAACGCGGTCGACGCACCGCAACAGCGTGCGAAGTTATATCGCTCAAGCGATTCACCAACCTAAGAGGGGAATACCACGCAATGTCGGAATCTGTCTCCATTTGTGTCATCGGCTCGGGATACGTTGGACTTGTTGCAGCCGCCTGCCTTGCTGAAATGGGACACCAGGTCATTTGCGTCGACAACGACGAAGCGAAAGTGAAGACGCTCCGCGAGGGTGGCGTCCCCATATACGAACTCCATCTTCCCGAGTTACTCGCGAAGCATCGCGGCAAGCGCATACATTTCACGTCCGACCTCGGCGACGCTGTGAGTCGCAGCGAAGCGATCTTCATCGCCGTCGGAACGCCCCAGGGGCAAACCGGCGCCGCGGATCTTTCTTATGTTGAAGCGGTGGTTTCAGAGATTACCCGCGCGATCTCAAGCTACAAGGTGATTGTCGAAAAAAGTACGGTGCCGGTGTACACCAACGAGTGGATCCGCCGCGTCCTGCATCGGCACGGAGTTGCCCCAGAGTTGTTCGACGTGGTATCCAACCCCGAGTTTCTGCGCGAAGGCACGGCGGTGATCGATTTCCTCCATCCGGATCGCATTGTGGTTGGCGCAGGAACTGAGCGGGCAAGCGAATTGCTAAGGAAAATCTACGGCCCTCTCGCCAGCGGCAGCTACTACAAAAATCCGGACGCACTTCCCGGCCCCTGCAGCGTGAGTAACCCTGCAACACTGCTCGTTACAACTGCCCAGAGCGCAGAGATTATCAAGCACGCTTCCAACGCCTTCCTTGCCTTGAAAATCTCCTTCATCAACGCGGTCGCGAACCTCGCCGAAAGTGTGGACGCGGACATTGAGGACGTTGCGGTGGGAATGGGCCTCGACAAGCGCATCGGACACAAGTTCCTGCGCGCGGGCCTCGGATATGGCGGCTCCTGTTTCCCCAAGGACGTGGCCGCATTCCACTGGGTTGCGCAGCAGAAAGGACTCAACTTTCAGCTTCTGGAAGAAGTGCGCAGAATCAACGATGCGCAGCGTGATGTCTTCTTCAACAAGGTGAGAGCCGCTCTTTGGACTCTGCGTGGAAAGCG
>JANXQR010000568.1 GCA_025353435.1 Acidobacteriota bacterium
GGAAGGCAATTGAAACTGCAGGGAGGGACTTGATGGCAAGCCAGCGGATTTTAAGGTCCGCCGCGTCAGAATGGATCGAAAGATTTGGTGCCGAAGAAGGGACTCGAACCCCCACACCCTTGCGAGTACGTGGACCTGAACCACGCGCGTCTGCCAATTCCGCCACTTCGGCACGAGACACAGACCTGGCGATTCTTGCCGGGCCGGCAGCATCTCCAAGTCTCGCAAATGAGGGTGCCTGTGTCAAATAACGACAGGGCGAATCGGGTCAGCAAAATCAGACGTTAAGCCTGCGTCTTGATATGTCCATTCCGGCTGAAAAAGCTCAGACCGGCCCGCATCGTGGACCGGCCTGAGCACTTGTTAGCGGGTCTCGGTTAGACGAGCTTGGCGTCGAGCTCAATGCTGGTGTTGTTTGCGAACAGCTTGGAGATGGGGCAACCGGCCTTGGCATCTGCCGCGGCCTTGTCAAAAACTTCCTTTGTCGCGCCCGGCACCGAGGCAGTGGTAGTGAGCGCGATCTTGGTTATCGCGAACCCGCCATCGACCTTGGCCAGTGTAACCGCCGCGTGGGTCTCGATCTTTTCCGGCGTCAAGCCTGCGCCGCCGAGTTGCGCGCCCAGAGCCATCGAAAAGCAACTGGCATGTGCTGCCGCAATTAACTCTTCTGGCGTGGTGCCCGAGTCGGCGCCTTCAAAACGGGTGGCGAACGAATAGTTAGCGTTGCTCAGAACGCCCGTCGCCGTGGAAATTGTGCCCTTGCCTTCTTTCAGTGAACCTGTCCAAACCGCACTTGCCTTGCTTGCCATGCAATTTCTCCTTCGTAGGGGTTTCAAATCGTGGTTGCCGCTGGGCCGAATGATGCCTGCGCCGGGGAAGGTTGAAGCAGGCTGCGTGCTAGTTGAACCCAGGGTTAATGCTTGGGGCACTGCCGCAAGAATCCGCGGCGGAAAAGCCCACTCTTCCATGCTAACCTCTCACCCATGCTGACGCAGCTTCCCGCCGCTCTCAACCCGGATTTTGCCGCAGAGATTTCACAAACGGCCAAGGCGACGAGCTCCTCCCCTGGCGACCCCGTCGACCACCATTGCCAGATTTGCCCCACGTGCGGATATCGGCTCGAAGGCCACCGATGCAAGCTGATCTGCACCCAGTGCGGGTACTACCTGAGCTGCGCGGACTACTACTAAGCTGCGCGGCTTGCGGGCCTGGCCTCAGAGCGTCGAACCACAGGCCGAGCAGAAGCGCGATCCGGCCACGTTGGTCTGGTGGCAGCTTTTGCAAGCAGTCAGAGTCCCAGCCAGCGGGAGCGTTGATGCGGGCGCCGGACCTTGAGCCTGACCCGTCCCGGCAGGGGGCATATTCACATTGATGTTCACCGGATATCCCCAGCCCTGTGGAACGGACATGCCGAGAGCGGCGGCGATTCCGGCAGCCTGAATAGCGTTAAATTCGCGCACACGGCCCGGCATGAAGAAGCATTCGATGAACCCCAGCACCCACGGCAGCGGAGTCCAGCAGAAGCAGCAATAGAGAACGCCCAACCCTGTCCGCCGCAGATAAAAATGGTGAATGCCGAATCCCCCCAGGAACAACGCCAGCAGGATGCCGACCACCTCGTCGCGGCGCGCGGACTCGTACTGCTCATAGAAGATGGCCTGGGTGTTTGGGAGTGGAATGCCGCTCATGGGTTCTCTCGCTTCCTTCCATGATAGATACGCAAGGGGTCCCGGGTCGGTTCCGCCGGGCGCGGCGCTCGGGGGCGCATGCTGCGATTGTGTCACGACATGGCGGGTCGGTAGCATGTCATCAGCCATGAGCGAGCTTTCAGCGTCACCAAGCGGCACATTCCTGATAGGCGGCGACTTGCCGGTTCACCGTTTCGGCTACGGAACCATGCGGCTTGTGGGCGACGGCGCCTGGGGAGAGCCTACAGATCCCCATGAGGCCCGCAAGGTCCTGCGCAGAGCCGTGGAACTCGGCGTGAACCTGATCGACACGGCTGACGCATACGGGCCGGAGATCGCCGAGCGCCTCATCGCCGAAGCCCTGCATCCGTATCCGGCTGGCCTGGTTATCGCCACCAAGGGCGGTATCACGCGGCAGGGGCCGGCCAAGACCGAATACGTAGGCCGTGCCGGCTACCTGATCCAGTGCGTCGAAATGAGCCTGCGCCGGCTGAAGCTCGAGCGCATCGACCTCTATCAACTGCATCGCATTGACCCGCGCACGCCGCTCGAGGAGAGCCTGGGCGCGCTCAAGCAGATGCAGGAGCAGGGAAAGATTCGCCACATCGGCCTGAGCGAAGTCACGCCTGACCAGATCGAAGAGGCGCGCAAGATCGCCCCCATCGTGACCATTCAGAATCGCTACTCGCTCGCCGACCGCCGCCATGAAGACACGCTCAACTGGTGCCAGCAACACGGCATCGGATTCATGCCCTGGTACCCGATGGCCGGAGGCAAGCTTATGAAGGCCGACCAGCCTGCCGCCAAAGCACTGGCCGAGATCGCGGCACGCTACGCCATTTCGGTTCCGCAGCTTTCCATTGCGTGGCTCCTGCATCGCTCGCCCGTGATGCTGCCAATTCCGGGTACCTCGAAGGTCGAGCACTTGGAGCAGAACGTGGCCGCAGCAGCACGGAAAATAGGCCCCGGCGAGTGGGATGAAATCGAGAACGTCACCCGCACGTGATCCAAGTGCAACGGTTTATTTATACCCTCGGCGTTACAATTGCCACTGCCAGAGACTCTCCCCTGTTTCCGGCGGAAGCTGGCTAACTGATGCACGAAACAATCATCATGCCTTCGCAGTCCACTCTGCGCCCTCGGCATCGCCGCCTGTGGTTCCTCCTCTTTTTTGTTGTCTTCGTTCTGCTCATGAGCGCGCGCACCGCGGTCTCCTATTACGTTGAGACCCTCTGGTTCGAATCCCTCGGATACGGCGGAGTCTTCTGGAAGACCATCGCCCTCGGCTGGATCGTCTTCGGCGTGTTCGCGGCCTGCACATTTCTTGTCCTCTACGGATGGTTCCGCCTTCTGCTTCGCGTTGCCGCACCGGATTTGCGCAGCGCAGGAACCATGGTTATTGGGAGTCGGGTAATCAACCTGCCGGTTGAAGGCGCCATGCGCATCGGCGGCCTGGTTGTCGCGGTTCTCGTCGCGCTGGGCGCCGGCGCCGCCATGAAAGCCGAGTGGCCCCGCTTCGCGCTCTACTGGTTTCAGCCGCAAACCGCAACTGGCCCTGCCGATCCCATCTTCGGCCATCCGCTCAGCTTCTACCTCTTCACTTTGCCGGTATGGCAGAACCTCTCCGGGTGGCTGCTGATGCTGGCCGTCCTCATGTGCGCATCGGGAGTGTTCTTGGTGCTCATCTCCACAGGCAGCCGGCTTTCCACTGGAGGCTTCGACCGCTCCGCACCGCTGCCGTGGCGCACCTTTTCAATCGCCGTTGCGTTCCTTCTGCTAGTCATTGCGATGCGGGTCTATCTTGGCCGCATCGAGCTTCTGTTGCAGGATCACACAGTATTCGGCGGTGTTACTTACACTGACGCGCACGTAATTCTAGGCGGAATGCTGGCGGTCTGCTGTGCGCTGATCATCGGCGCCGCCTTAAGTGCTCTCAACTGGGTCGCCCGCCCGCGCCTCCGCTGGCTGGTAGTAGCGCCCATCCCGGCGGTCCTTTGCTATCTCGTCGTGCAAATCGCGGCATGGTATGTCTCCAGCTTCATCGTCAAGCCCAATCAACTGGTTCGCGAGCAGCCCTACATCGCGCACAACATCGACTTCACTCGCCAGGCTTACAGCCTCGATCGCATCGCACAGCATGAGTTTCCCGCCGAGATCTCCGTGGAAGCGGCCGACCCGGCAAACAATCAAACTACCCTCCAGAACATTCGCCTGTGGGATTGGCAGGCGCTCCGCGATACGCTGCGCCAGATCCAGGAGATTCGCACTTACTACGATTTTCCAGATGTCGATATAGATCGCTATGCAATCAATGGCCAGACCCGCGAAGTGATGCTCGCCGCGCGTGAACTGAGCGTGGAAAAACTCCCCGAGAGCAGCCGCAACTGGATCAATGAAAAGCTGATCTACACCCATGGCTACGGCATCACCATGAATCCGGTCAACGGTTTCACGCCGGAAGGTCTGCCCAACCTGATCCTCAGCAACATGCCCATCCAGAGCACGGTGAAGGGCATCAGCGTCAGCCGCCCGGAGGTTTACTTCGGGCAGCTCAGCGACACCGACGTCTATGTGAAGACGCAGCAGAAGGAATTCAACTACCCGCAGGGCGAGACCAACGCCCTGACATCGTATGAAGGCACGGGCGGCATCGCCATGGGCGGCTTGATTCGTCGCATCCTGATTGCGTTTGACCGCGGCGATCTCAGCAAGGTTCCATTCAGCGACGATATCGGCACGGAAAGCCGCCTGCTGATGCGCCGCACCGTGCAGGACCGCGTGAACACGCTGGCGCCATTCCTCACCTTCGATACCGACCCGTACATCGTAGTGGGTGACGACGGTCATCTCTCGTGGATGCTTGACGCCTTCACCACCGCCGACACATTCCCATACGCGAGCCACTATGCTTTGCGCGATCGTCCCATCAACTACCTGCGCAACAGCGTGAAAGCCGTAGTGGACACCTATACCGGGGCGACTACCTTCTACGTATTCGACACGCAAGACCCCATCATCGCCGCGTATCGCGCCATCTTCCCGTCGCTCTTCAAGGACGCATCGGCGATGCCGCAAGACCTCCGCCGTCACGTTCGCTATCCCGAGTTGCTCCTCAAACTGCAGGCCCAGGTCTACGGGCTCTATCACATGACGGATCCGACAGTGTTCTACAACCGCGAGGATCTTTGGACCATTGCGTCCGAGGTTGGTTTGAGTCAGTCCGGCGAGCAGGCCGCGCAGTCCATGGAGCCCAACTTCGTGCTCATGAAGCTGCCCGGCGAGAAGGACGTCGAGTTCGTCGACATCCTGCCCTTTACGCCTGCCAATCGCAACAACCTTATAGGATGGATCGCCGGCCGCAGTGACGGCGCAAAATACGGCACATCGGTTGTCTACGATTTCCCCAAGACCCGCCTCGTCGACGGGCCCATGCAGATTGAGGCGCGCATTGATCAGAACGCGCAGCTATCCGGCCAGTTGTCGCTGTGGAACCAGCAGGGCTCGCGCGTGCGGCGGGGCACGCTGCTCGTGATCCCCTGCGGCAAGGCTCTCATCTACGCCGAGCCAATCTACCTGCAGGCAGAGCGCAGCCCCATGCCGGAGCTGCGACTTGTTGTGCTTGCACTCCAGGACAAGCTCGCGTACGGTTCCACGTTCGAAGGGGCTCTCCAGTCGCTGTTTGCCGGTGCCGCCTCATCTCTTAGTTCCGAGCCGGCCGCATCGACTCCCGCCGCAGCCGCGGCACCCGCAGGCAAGGCCGGCCCACCCGACCTGAATGCGCTTATCAGCGGGGCCGCTCACGATTTTGCCGACTACCAGCGCCTCACCGCCGAGGGCAAGCTCGCCGAGGCCGGGCAGAAGCTGGAACAATTGAAGCAGAAGTTGGAGCAGTTGAACGCGCGCCAAAAGTGACCAACCAATTCCTCGTGTGGCGGGCCAGCCCAGTGGTGGCAGATTTATACTCCCGCCATGCGAGTTTCCAAGGTTGCAGTACTTTCTTTTTTGATCGCGCTGTTGTTGCCTGTCCTGGGTGCCCAGACTTCGGCTGATAAGAATCCGGCAACTGCCGCCGAGGCACAACAGTTCATCGATGGTGCCAATGCCGATTTGCTGAAGCTCCTCACAGCCGCATCGCACGGTGAGTGGACCGCCGAGACAGACATCACCGACGACACCGAAGCGACATCGGCGCTGCTCAATGAACAGGGCACAGCCCGCGCCCTTGCTCTCACCGCAGAGAGCCATCGCTTCGACCATATCGACCTGCCCCCCGATCTGCGCCGCCAGATCATGCTGATGCAGGTCAACGCGCCCGCGGCCCCGAAAGATCCAAAACTCCTCGCCGAGCAGACGCAATTGGCTGCGCAGCTCACCGGCATGTACGGCAAAGGAAAGTTCTGCCCCGATGCGCCCGCCGGCCAGCAACCCGCTGCCGACGCGAACTGCATGGGCATCGACGCCATCTCCGGCATCATGGCCAAGTCACGCAACCCCGAGGAACTGACAAAACTTTGGGTGGGTTGGCATTCCATTGGCGCGCCCATGCGCGAGAAATACGCACGGTTCATCGACCTGCAGAATACCGGCGCACACGAACTCGGCTATCACGACACCGGTGACCTTTGGCGTGCGGGCTATGACATGACTCCAGCGGAATTCTCCGCGGAGGTGGAACGCGCGTGGAAGCAGTTGGAGCCCCTCTATCGTGAGCTGCACACCTATGTGCGCGCACGTCTCATTGCGAAGTATGGCAAGGCAGCCGAGAGATCCGACCGCATGATCCCTGCGCAGCTACTGGGCAATATGTGGGCGCAGGAGTGGGGAAACATCTACGACATCGTCGCCCCCACCGATCCCAAGCTGTCTCAATTCAAGCCGATCGATCTTGAAGCGGCACTGAAGCGCCAGATCGCCGAGCATGACACGGCCGCGGCTCCCGCATTTGTGGAAGGATCTGACCTGTCGTCTGACAAGGGCCACGCCGCCGCCCTCGCCGCCGGCAAGGACATGGTCCACTACGGCGAAAATTTCTTCAAGTCGCTCGGCTTCGCTCCGTTGCCGGCCACGTTCTGGGAGCGCTCGCAGTTTGTGCACCCGCGCGATCGCGACGTGGTATGCCATGCCTCGGCGTGGGATCTGGACTCGGCTGACGACTTGCGCGTGAAGATGTGCATCGAGGTCAATGACGACTACTTCACCACTGTCCATCACGAGCTCGGCCACAACTTCTATCAACGTGCCTACAACAAGCAGCCGTTCCTGTTCCGCAACGGCGCGAACGACGGATTCCATGAGGCAATTGGCGATTCCATCGCACTCTCCATCACGCCCGCTTACCTCAAGACGCTCGGTCTTGCTGGGGATGAGCCGCCCGCTGAAGCGGACATTCCGTTGCAGTTGCGCACCGCCCTCGACAAGGTTGCGTTTCTCCCCTTCGCGCTTGCCCTCGACAAGTGGCGCTGGGAGGTCTTCTCCGGCGAAATCAAGCCCGCCGATTACAACAAAGCGTGGTGGCAACTCCGCGAAAAGTATCAGGGAGTCGCGCCGCCGGTCGAACGGAGCGAGGCCGACTTCGA
>JANXQR010000580.1 GCA_025353435.1 Acidobacteriota bacterium
CCGCCTCCGAGCGCGATCAACAGCGAGCCGCGATCTCCGCCCGCCGCAATCATTTGCCGCAGCAGCTTCTCCACGCTCGCCATAGTCTTATGTTTCTCGCCGGCTGCAAGAAACAACGCAATCGGCGGCTCGGCAAAAGACGACAGGAATGCCTCGCCCCACAGCGCCCAGATCTGCGGGGAAGTGAGTACGAAAACTCGTCGCGGCAACTTGCCGGCAATCCGCTCGATGCGCGGCGCCAGCGTTGCCAGAATGCCGGTTCCCGCGACGACATCGTAACGGGCTGATGGTGTATCGACTCGGATCGTTTGCACGCTTCTCTTATCGTAAAGCACGCGTCTGAGGGAACTTCATTAATAGACGCAAACGCCGCTCCGCCCGCGCACGGTGTGTCTGGCTTTCTCAGACTATTGGTTTGCCACTGGCTGATTCACCGCGCCATTCGCCATCGCCCATACCTCGAACCCCGCCGGCGCATCCGCTACACCTGCAATGTTCGCGCCCTTGATGCTCTTTATTTGTTGCCAATTTATATTCTCCAGATTCGCGCCCCGCAGGTCCGCACCGTCCAACGCAGCGCCAGAAAGGTCCGAGTCCCGCAAGTCCGCGCCGCTCAAATCCACATCTCGCAAATCTGAATGCGCCATCACTGTGTGCCTCAGAATTGCCGAGCGTAAATTTGCATTGTTCAGGTCCGCAAACGTGAAATCGCATCCCGATAATTCGCTCAGCCGCAAATCCGCCGAACTGAAATCGGCTCGCACCAGGCTCGCGTGGTCGAGTCGCAATCCCCGCAAATACGCGGATGAAACATCCACTCCCACCAGCGGCACTTTGTCTTCATTCAATTCCTGCAGTGCTTCAATGCGCCCGCCGCTGCCGCCCTTGCCTTGCGCCGTGTTGATCACCTGCCATGCCTGGTAATGGCGCGCCTTCACTCGGTCACCCGACTCCGAAAAATAGAAGATCACGGCAATCAAGACAGAGAAGCTGCTCAAGTACTCCAGCACTTCAAGAAATGCCCAGTTGCTCAACGCGAACGCAGCCCACTCCCATGTCCATTCCACGGCGATGAATGGCATCCACCACCCATGCCGAATCAATTGCCGTCGGGTTCGCCAGGATGCAGGGCGGTGCCTCGGTGTATGAAGAATCATTCCGACCTTCCTAGAATTGCCAGTTCGCTGCGGGTACGCTCAACGAGTCAAACTCGTCTCATCATCCCGATTCACAAAGCAAAAAAATCATACTGGAGCTGGAGCGCATTTGTTTGGAGCCGCATCTTTCCCCTTCGAATTTCCACCTCACCAAACCAATCCGCAGCCGCTCTTTTCACAGTGTTAGCCTCGAGTCAATGGCTGTCGGAACGCGATGTGACTTCTTGATAATGGGTGCTGGCGTCGCAGGGCTGCGCGCGGCCCTTGAGTTGGCTCCCCACGGCAATGTCCTGGTCGTAACCAAAGAGTCCGTCAGCGAATCCAACACCCACTACGCGCAGGGCGGCATCGCCGTCGCCATGGAGGGCGACGAGGACATTGAGCTTCATCTCGAAGACACGATCGCGGCAGGCGATGGCCTCGTGCATCGACCCGCCGCGCAGATCCTTGTCAGTGAGGGCCCCCTTCGCGTTGAAGAACTCATCGACTGGGGCGCGCACTTCGACTCCAAGAACGGCCGCCTCTTGCGCACTCGTGAAGCGGCCCACTCGCGTCCTCGCATTCTGCACGCCAACGGCGATGCCACCGGAGCGGAAATCAGTCGCTCTCTCGCTGCAATGGCGCACGCGCAAAGTTCCATACATTTCGCCGAGTGGACCACGGTTGCGTCCCTCGTAACGGAAGATGGTCGAGTCATTGGCGCGGATCTGCTCGACGCCGAAAACCGTCTGCATCGTCTCAGCGCACGCTCCGTGCTCATTGCGGCTGGCGGCGCCGGTCAGGTGTACAGCGACACCACCAACCCCGCCGTTGCCACGGGCGATGGCATCGCGCTTGCCGCATTTGCCGGCGCGGAACTTGCCGACATGGAATTCTTCCAGTTCCATCCCACCGCACTCTCGCTGCCCGGCGTGCCGCGCTTTCTGCTATCTGAAGCTCTGCGAGGCGAAGGCGCCGTCCTGCGCAATGACCGCGGCGAACGCTTCATGGAGCGCTATCATCCCAATCTTGAACTAGCCCCGCGCGATGTCGTTGCCCGCGCCGTAGCGCGAGAGGGCATGGGTTCCGCACCCGGTGAATTGCACCCCGTTTTCCTCGATATGCGCCATGTCATCGCAATCGATCTGCACATGCGCTTTCCAGGAATCACCGCATTTCTCGCACAACACGCTCTCGACCTACACCGCGACCTTATCCCCATCCGCCCCGCAGCACATTATTTGATGGGGGGCATTCGCACCAGTCTCGAAGGCCGCACGTCGCTCCAGGGTCTCTACGCAGCCGGCGAAGCCGCGAGCACCGGATTGCATGGCGCAAATCGTCTCGCGTCTAACTCGCTCCTCGAAGGTTTGGTATTCGGCGCACGTGCCGCACAGGCGATGTTGGTTGACGCACTGCCGCCTGAGGAGCCCCATGAACTGTCTGCGCAATCAATGTTGCAAACACCGCCAATTGAAGAGATCGAGGCTCTCATCTCCCGCCTGCAACAGGCCATGGGGCACTTTGCCGGTCTCTTGCGCGATGAGTCTCTATTGCAACAAGGGATTGCCGCCCAGGTCGAGATCCAATCCGACATCGACAGCTGCACGCGCAGAAACAGCAAAATCACACGCCGATTGATTGAAGCCAAGTCTCTCGCTTGCGTAGCCGGCGCCATCCTTCGCGCCGCGTTAGCTCGCACTGAGAGTCGCGGCGCACACTTCCGCAACGACTTCCCGCGCCGCGACGATGCGCAGTTCCTGAAGCATTCAATCTACCGTTGCAATCAGAGTGTCGCGTTCGAACCGTTGTGACTATGGGTGCGCCAAAACCACCAATGCCTGCACCGGGTCAGTGCCGGTGGAAGCAATTGCCGCCGCATCCAGTTTGCCCGCCGTCGTCGCGTCAAACGTAAACGTGCTCAGATCGGGGCTGCCACCTGGATTTGCCGCCAATACGTAAGTCCCCGTGTTATCCACCGAAAGTGAGTTAGTGCTTAGTCCGGTAGATATCGTGCTGATTAAGGTCAGTGAAAACGTCGTCCCGCTGGCCGTCAGAGAGTACCCGGTGATGTTCCCGGTGGTGCTTCCGCTTACTGCCTTGTTGGCCACGTAAACGTCCAAGGTGCCGGCCAAAATTGCAGACGGCCCTGTACCTGCCGTCGAATACGGCGAGCCTGTGAGCTCAGTAATTGCCGAGTTGGCGCCAATCGTAAACACGCGCAACCCGCCGGTTTGCGGGGTGCTTGCCGCAACCGTCTCACCCACGTAAAGCAGCCGGTTGGCCGGGTCCACGCCCACAGCGATTGCCCCGCCCGCCGAGTTGACCAGTTTGATTTCACTTACCGTTCCGAACGGGTTGGCATTCGCCGATGTAAACGGAACTACCGCGGTGCCGCCAGATCCCATCGCCACAAATACGTAAGGGTTGGTCGAGTTCGCCGGAGACACCGCCAGCTGCGAGATAGTAATTGTAGGCAATACCGCGGACTTCTCCGTCCGCGTGGAGTCAAGCACGCCGCTGCTCGCGGAGATCGGCACCGCGTTCACCGTGCCCTGACCGGATACCACCTCCACCAGCCACGTGCCCGTCGGGTCCACCTTCATCGCGAAGGCTGCGTCCGACGATATTACCGAGCCGCCATTGGCAATCGTCAACGTTCCGGTAGTGCTCACGCTGTACACATAAATGCCCGATACCGTGCTCACGTAAAGAAAGTTGCCAGATGGAGCAAATGCCATGTTGTAGGGCAGCGAACTCAGGGTGTATGGGCTGCCAGTCAAGGCCGTCGGGCCGCTCGAATTCGCCGCGAACTGGTAAGCCGCCAGTTGGCTGGTTTTCTCATTCAGCACATAAAATACGCCGCTCGCCGCGTAGGTACCGCCGCCGCCGGAGATCGTCTTATCCCAGAAACCCTTGCAACCGGCCAGCAGAACCAACGCCGATACGCCAAACCACGCCAACCTGCTTACCTTCATCGCTGCTCCTCGGTTCCGATATATAGAGAACATCATTACAAGCCTATCTTGCCAGCTCCGCTCCGGTCTTGCCGGAAAGCAAGCACGCCCGTTACCGTTCAGGCTCACTCTTATGGACGTTTTGATGCGCCGCTTCGCTTACTTCTTGGAGGATACTTCGGATTTTCTAATGTTTTCAAAGATTTATCGGAATGGGCGCGGAGAGTGTGCCGCACGTCACTCAAATCCACGCTATCCACGATTCCTGGCCTCACCCCGACCCTCCCACACCAGCCGCGCCGCCGTCAGATCCTCAATTGCCATTCCAACCGATTTGAACAGCACCCGCCCGCGGGGAACTGCAACGGCGTCCGGATTCGCCAGAATCTCCCCGATCTCCGCCTGCACAGTGGCCCCTGACAACCGCACGTCACCTGACTCCCGTTCCACGCAAGAGCGCGATTCGGCCACCACAAAGCTCGTCTGCATGGTCTCGTCATCCAACTCGCGCACCG
>JANXQR010000582.1 GCA_025353435.1 Acidobacteriota bacterium
AGATACGTGACGTCACCGGCTGCGCGAGACCGTCGCGTTCACCAGCACTGCCCAATTGAGGATGTCGCCGCGTGCCGCTGATAACCGTGCCCCCCGCTGCTTCGATAATTGAGTGGAATGTTTGTTGCATGTCCGCGGCCATCCGGGTTTCGTTCTCGCCCCATTTCCAGTGGAATCGCAAGACGGGGATGCCCCATTTGTCTTTGACATCGGGGTCGATATCGCAATAGCAATTGTCGTTCGGGATCATCTCGCCCCGTCCGCTGAATCCGATAAACGTTCCGTAGGAGCTGCGGCACTTCTGCTTCAAGCTAGCGCCGTAGCCCTCATGCTCTTCGCACACATAGTCGAAGCCTCCGACCCCTGGCATATCGCGCCCCCCGCCGAATTCAATATGATATCCGCGCAGAAAGTCGTTCTTCTTTCCGAACCTCCACCACGGCATGTACATATGCATTCCACCCACACCGTCATGGTTGTGCACCGGCATCTTCTCAAGCTGCGGAAAGTATCCGGTGAGATCACTCCCCACCGAGTCAGTCAGGTTGCGACCAACCATCCCAGACGAGTTTGCCAGCCCATTGGGGAAGCTCGATGATCGCGAGTTCAACAAAAGCCGCGCTGACTCGCATGCGCTTGCCGCAACCACAATGGCTCTTGAATAAACCCGTTGTTCTTTCCGGGTAGCCTTGTCAATGTAACTAACGGCCTCGGCCTTTCCACTGTCATTCACCACGATCTCGCGGGCCATGGCATTTGCAATCATAGTAAGTCGGCCTGTTGCAGCTGCCGGCGGAATCATCACCTGGCTCGAACTGAAATTCGAAGCAGTCCGGCACCCGCGCCCGCACTGTGCGCAGTAATGGCATGCATCGCGGCCGTTCAGAGCTTGGGTGAGAATGGCCAATCGCGAAGGTATGCACGTAATGTTGAGTTTGTCGCATGCCTTCTTGATCACAGTCTCTGTGCAACGTGGCTTGGGCGGCGGCATGAAAACGCCATCGGGCGAGTTAGGGACATTCTCCTTGGATCCGAAGACGCCAATATAGGATTCCACCTTGTCGTAATAAGGCGCGAGTTCCGCGTAACTGATCGGCCAGTCGTCGCCCATCCCATCGGTCGAGTGAGCACGAAAGTCCGCCGGCCCAAATCGCAGCGCAATACGTCCCCAGTGATTGGTGCGCCCTCCCTCAATGCGCGATCGGAACCACCGAAACGACGAGCCCGGTGCGGTCGTGTACGGCTCACCCTCAATCTCCCAGAATCCATTCGGCGCCATGAATTCATTGCCAATCCCAGCTTGCTTTCCACCAATCCCCACTCCGCGGTGGGGAAGCTGGTACGGCCAAACATGCTCTTTGAAGTCGTTGTCAGGGTCGAGTCGCGGACCGGCTTCCAGCATCACCACATTGAGCCCGCCTTCGGTGAGCACTTTTGCCGCGGTTCCACCACCAGCCCCAGAGCCGATAATGCAGACGTCGTAAACTTTCTTCGTTGGATTCAGTTGGAGCATCGATTCTCCCAGAGATCTTTCGTGCGCTTAAGCCGAATTCCCGCTGCCCATGTCGTCAAGTCTCCGACGATATCGGTGGAAGCACCTTCCGCATCTTAGAGCACAATTCCCAGCACGCATTTCAAGCAAGGAATCAATATATAGCGTGAGTGTTTCGGTGCGCGAATTGTTTCTATTTCGACGCGAAGACAGGGAAGGGAAGTTCACTATTCCCGGCTCTATTCAGGGTTCATGCTGAGCTGGAATCGTCGCCAGAGCAATCCGATGACCGCAAGCGACCGACGTTTGAACCCCGACTTGCGAGTTGCTTGATAATGAGATAACGATGCCATTTGACTGGACCCAGGGTGCACTCGCGGACGGCCTGCGTTGCTATCGCAATCAGGAGTTCTGGATCGCACATGAGCATTGGGAAGCTATCTGGCTGAAATGCGACGAGCCGGACAAAACCTTCCTGCAAGCCATCATTCAAGTCACCGCCGCCTTCCATCACCTGCAGCGCGGAAACTTGATAGGCCTTGCATCGCTACTGAACAGGGCTCTTGGACGCCTCGACAAATTTCCGCCCTCGTATGGCGGAATCGAAGTCGAACCCCTTCGCGCAATCATTCGGCAGTGGCTGCAGGCTCTCGGAACCGGCCACCCTTTGCCACAACTCCCATTCCCGAAGATTATCTAAACGTGTTCGGTCAACTAATCGCCCGTATACACACAGCCGCTCGTGCAGGTTTCACAAACAATAACTTTGCTCAAGCTCGGCAGTACGGGCCTCAGGCGCGTCCATACCCAGCGCGCAAGATTTTCGCTGGTGGGATTTTCAAGCCCCTCCACATCGTTCAGGCAACGATGATCGATCGCGTCTTCGATCGGCTGGAAGGCGATCTTGAGATCCGCAAAATCCATCACCCAACCCAAATGAGGATCAATCGGCCCGGTTACATAAATCTGAATGCGGAAGCTGTGACCATGCATGCGCCTGCACTTGTGCCCTTCTGGAACGTTGGGCAGCCAGTGTGCAGCTTCAATCGTGAAGTCCTTGAAAATCTCCATCGTGTCCTTACGGGATGCCGAGGAACTTGTGCGTCTGCAGGCTTAGCCGCCAGCGAGGATGATCCATGCAAAACTGCACCGCCCGCTCCGTGTTCAATTTGCGCTCCGGCCCATCCATCGGCTGCAGAAAAAAATGACAAAACGCGAGTCCCTCAAATTGCCCAGGCTCAGCATTCACCTGCGGAAACACCAGCTTTAGCTCGTGCCCGCTTCGCTGCACAAGGCTCGCCCCGGCCTTCGGACTAACGCAAATCCAGTCGATCCCC
>JANXQR010000583.1 GCA_025353435.1 Acidobacteriota bacterium
CGACGTCGCCGGCGATGGCATCCTGCTTGCCCGTGTCTCACACGGAATACTGGAACACAACGTCGCCTGGAACACCGGCATGCAGGAGACACAAACCATCGGAACACCCAATGCCATCTGGCAATGGAGATGCCGGGACTGCCGGGTTGCATACAACGAAGGCTTCTTCAGCGATTCCCCGGGCGTAGATGGCGGCGTATTCGATGTTGATTATGGTGATCAGAACAATCTCCTCGAGCACAACTTCGGCCATGATTCTCAGGGCTATTGCATTTCCGTCTTTGGTGCCGAAGGAAAGAGCGGGAATTCGGTTCATAGCTTGATTCAAGAAAATACCTGCATCCACAACGGGCGCAGTCCTCGCCTGTCGAGGCGGCAGGGAGCCATCTTTCTATACACGTGGAATGGAGGCAAGCTCGACGGAGTGGAGATTGTGCATAACACTGTGGTTTGGGATCCCCCGCTCCGCGCTCCTGCATTCCAATCGAGCGCCGATTTCACCGGAGATCTACCCAATCGCTTTTCCGGCAACACAGTGATTGCAGCAACCGGATCGTTTGCATCCTCCAAATCACGCATTCAGTTTTCCGGCAATCGGTATTGCGCACGGAGAGCCCCTTCGTCTCCACGACGCGCGAGCTCGAACCGGATTTCAGTCTCAGGTGCCGCTACTTCCTCCAAAGAATCTGACCCGACCGCCAGCAATCCCGATGAGCTTTGCGGCTGTCTTGAAAAATTACTCGCGGAGACATCTGGGACTGGTCTGCGCACCTCGGCCGCGACGGCGTCGATGATACCGCACGGTCAATGGACTCTGGGTGCTGTGCTTGCGCCGCCTGGAGAGCCCGGGGCGCGCGAATCGCGGAGCCAGTTGGTGCTGATGGAGAGCATGATGCAGCAGTTCGGAGATCTCGGGCTTCGGGGCATCGTGATGCCCGGTCACGCCATAAGCGAGGATGCCATCCAGCAATGGCGAACGGATTGGAACTTCGCACCGTCGGTCGAGATCGACACAGCGCATGCGTCTGGGTTTCACGCAGCCGAGAATCACAGCGATGCCCCATTGCTACTCGTTTCCCCGGCCGGCGAAGTCGTCGCGAGTTGGCCATATCCCGTTTCACCCGCTGATGTCTGGTTGCAGATTCAGAGCCATCTTGGAACTCCGGCAGGAACACAGCAAATGCCGGCGTGTCACGTCCCGGAGGTCCAATAATGCGTTCGAATAGATGCTCAGTGATTCCGGAACGCTGGTGGGCCGTGGCGCTCGTCTTGTTGGCAATCAGGCCCGCCCAAATTCATTCGCAGGAACTCGCAATTCATGACGGCGACCATGTGGTCTTCTATGGTGACAGCATCACCGCACAGCGCTTATACACACGCTTTGTCGAAGACTTCTTCCTGACTCATTGTCCGCAGATGCACGTTGAGTCCTGGAATGCGGGAATCCCGGGAGACACCGTGTATGGAGGCTATACCGGCGACATGCCATCACGGCTCAAGCGGGACGTGATTCCTCATCACCCGACCGTGATCACCGCTATGCTCGGCATGAACGATGGCTATTACATGCCTTTCAACCCGAAGTATCTAGAGATCTACAAAGACGGTTTTCGCAAGCTGCTCGAAGGCCTGCAGAGCGCGGCGCCTGCGGCGAGAATCACCCTCATCTCTCCCACACCCTACGATGAAGTCACGCATGGAACCGAGTTTGCCACTTACAACGAAGTTGTGAGCCACCACGCCGCGTTCGTGAAAGACCTGGCGTCGACGTCGCATCTCGGTTTCAGCGACTTCAATCAGGTTGAAACGGACCTGCTGCGTGCCGGAACACAAAAGGATCCTTCGCTGGCTGCTTTGTTGGTAACCGACCGCATTCATCCCGCCGAAGCATCTCATTGGGTCATGGCCGCCACGCTTGCGCGCTCCTGGGGACTGTCACCCATCGTGAGCCGCGTACGGTTGGATGCGACGACTGGCACCACAGTTTCGGCTGAAAACACAGCGGTTTCTCACCTCACCTTCAGCGACGGCAAATTGCGGTGGACGCAGGTAGACAAATCATTGCCGCTCCCCCTACCTCTTGATGATGAAATGATCAAGTTTGTCCTCAGCATCTCCGATTTGGCCGCAATGGATCGGCAACTCCTCGTTGTTCATGGTCTGCCGGCTATTCGCTACTCCCTCGGCATTGATGGTCATCCCATCGCCTCGTTCACGCCGGAGCAGCTTTCCTCGGGAGTGAATCTTGCCCTCTACGCCACCCCGATGCAGGACCAGGCGATGGGCGTCGATGGAATCGAATTGAAGCGCACAAGACTGGACGAGGCTCGTTTCCTGCTCGCCATTGAAGATCCGAAAGCCTCCAACTCTGCCGATGCAATCACTGCGTTGGAAGCGAAGGAAACAATGCTGGAGGTCGAACAGTGCAAGGCGGCCCAACCCAAGCCGCACGAGTTTGAACTTTCCCCAGAGTAGGTTCAACGAGACAAAGGATTCCCCATGGAGTGGTCTTCCAACCCGATCGATCCGGCTCGTCGTGAGCTCTTCGGCCGAATCGCGAGCATCATCATCGCCGCATCCGCACCGTCTTCTGTCCTGCGGCTACTTGCAGAACCTCCTGGAGTGGCGCAGGCGCTCGACCGCGATCACGTCGGCTTGATGTTAAAGCCGTTCTTTCGCTGCGATGATTCTGACCTCTGGCGCCTCTTGATAGATGCCTACACCGATTGCATCCTCGGCAAGATCCGCCCGCCCGACCCACCACTTGCGCACAATTGGATCGTTCCAGGCGGTGGGTACTACGCCCAATGGCTGTGGGACACGATGTTCGTGCTTGATCTGCTCGCAATCTTGCCGGGACAACAGGAGACTATTCGCGGAGTCTTCCAGAATTATTGGGACTTCCAGCAACGCTGGAGCAGGGTGAAGCCGCCATTCATGCATGGCATGATCGCGAACTTCATGGCTCCATACGACGCACCTGCCGAACGTCCAGGCAAGGAATGGGAGACATTTCCTGCGTACTCACAGGCGCCCCTGTTGGCGTGGGGCATGGAGCGCGTTTACAGGCGGAATGGCGACAGAGAGCTCCTGCGCAAAGGGGTTCAGCCCTTGGAAGATTTCCATGAGTGGTATTGGCGCGAGCGCGACGTGACCGGGTGTGGGTTGATCGGCGTCGGCGCCTAAAGCGGGGATGCGCAACACGCCCGTTATGAAACGTACGACCGCGAAGTGGATCTCGATGATCTAACCATGACGCCTCATCCTGTCCGTTCCGCGGGCCCGCAGAATGGCGCGTGGTACGGAAACATTCTGATCCCCGCCAACACTTCGTATCTTTTGCTGTCAGAGCTCTCACTCGTTTGGATAGCGAACATTCTCGGTGAACATTCGATTGCCAAACGTCGCAGAGCCCGGTATGCTCGCGGCGTCCAATCCATGCGGACCCACATGTGGTCGCAGAGCCAGGGCTGCTTTCTCGCTGTCCAGCGCGACACGCTCAGGCAGATTCAGTCACCAACCGTGGGCGGCTTTGTGCCGTTGATGGCTCGTGTGCCCACGGCTGCTCAGGCAACCGCAATGGCTTCGGCCCTGGCCAAGCCGGAGTGGGCAACATCCCTGCCTGTTCCCACCGTTTCGAGCAAGAATCCTGGATATATATCTTCAGAATTCTGGCGCGGAGACGTTTGGCCTGCGCCCAACTATCAGATCGCCAGCGGGCTTGCCGCGTATGGCATGCGCTCTGAGGCGGCTCGGATAGCTGAACTCACCGTGTCCAATGCCCTCAATGTAGGCATCTCGGAGCGTTACGACTCCGGCAGCGGGGCGGCGCTGGGCGTAAAAGGTCTAGGCATGTCCGCCACCATCATCACAATGATGCTCGACGGACTGACCAGCCGGTATCAACTGAGGAAAATCTAGGCTCTCCCGATCGTCAGGCCACGCGGTCCCATGTCAAGCAATCCGATGATGAAGACGGTATGCGGGCACCCCATTTGGCGGATCAGACGAGTGAGGTACGGAAAGCTTGCACGACCAATACGCGACCATCACCGACAATTGTCATGTTAATGAAAAAATGGGACTTAGCTGAAACCCATAAAAACTTCCCATGGAGAAGCTCATTTCTTGAAGCTGCGTAACTTATTGATTCTAAATGGTGGCCAGAGACGGGATTGAACCGCCGACGCCGGCCTTTTCAGGGCCGCGCTCTACCACTGAGCTATCTGGCCCCAGTGCGAACATGTTGATTGCAATTTCCTGCGCGAATCCGGTCGGGCCGGAAGGGTAAAAAGTCCCTCGAACAGTGCGCTACAACAACCGTTTGAGTATATCAATTGTTGGGCCTGAACTCCAAGCCAGCCGCGCCTCCATTGCCGCCCTGGCCAAACGGCCTTGATTCCCACGGAATTCTCGTCCGTCCGCCGCTGCGTCTGCCCTACACTTGAAAGCAATCATGCGAATCCCCCTTCCGGCCCTCATCGGCCGCGCTCTGATTGTGTCGCTTCTTTCGCTGCCACTCGCCGCCGCGTTTGCGCAGCCGGCTACAGTCGCAAAGAACTCTCCCTCCGGTCGAAGCGCATCCGATGTTGGCACAGTGCGGGCCTTTCAAACTGCTGCCCATGCCGGCGCGCCCGCCATCTACGCATTCCTGCTGCAATTTCCCAAAGGCGCTGACCTCCATGTTCACCTCTCCGGCGCCATCTACGCGGAAACTTTCATTCGCGATGCCGGTGAGGACGGCATTTGCGTGGACCCAGTTGCCCTTCGCTTTGTGCATCCCCCTTGCGAAGGCGCCCTCGTTCCCGCCGCTCGGCTTTCCGGCATTCTCACCAGCGCCGACCAGGACCTTTACGACCGTCTCATCAACTCCTTCTCTATGCGCAGCTTTGTTCCCACCACCGGCTTCAGTGGCCACGATCAGTTCTTCTCCACATTCGGCAAATTCGGCGGCCTCGACAAAAAACACACCGGCGAGTGGGTCGATGAAGTCGCTGCCCTCGCCGCCTCGCAAAATCAGCAATACCTCGAGCTGATGCAGACCCCGCCCTTCGGCCATGCTGCCGCACTCTCTCATCAGATCAGCTGGCCAGCGCCGCCTGAGTCTGCGGATTTTGCAACCATGCGCCAGGCCCTCCTCGATCGCGGTCTCCGCGACGAGGTCAAGACCGACATGGACGATGTGCACGACGCCGAAGCGCGTAGAAAGGAGCTCGAGCACTGTGGCACCCCACAAGCTGCGCCCGCCTGCTCCGTCGAAATTCGCTACATCTATCAGATCTTGAGAGCCAACGCGCCACAAGTCGTCTTCGCCCAGACCCTCCTTGGCTTTGAGACCATCGCGCAAACCATGGAGAAAGGCGAGCACGGCTTCCTCGGCATCAACTTCGTGCAGCCTGAAGATGGTTACGTCTCCATGCACGACTACACGCTGCAGATGAAAATGCTCAACTACCTGCACTCCGTTTATCCCAAAGTCCACATCAGCCTGCACGCCGGCGAGGTCGCACCCGGCCTTGTTCCCCCCGACGGCCTCCGCTTCCACGTCCGCCAGGCTGTCGAGCTGGGCCACGCCGAGCGCATCGGACACGGCGTCGACGTCGCCTATGAGAACGACGCGGCTAGCCTGCTGAAAGAACTTGCCGCAAAGCACGTCATGATCGAAATCAATCTCAGCTCCAACGAAGGAATCCTCGGCATCAAGGGCGCCGATCATCCCTTCCCGGTCTATCGCGCCGCGCATGTTCCCGTCGCTCTCTCGACAGACGATGAAGGCGTGAGCCGCATCGACATCACGCATGAGTATGTCCGCGCCGTCCTCGACTATCACCTCACTTACAAGGACCTGAAGCAACTCGCCCGCACCGGCATGGAGCACAATTTCCTTCCCGGCAAAAGCCTCTGGGCCCAGCCCGATGCCTTCGGCTCTCCCATTCCGGAGTGCCGCGCAAATCTCGGCGCAGACAAGCCTTCCTCCGCTTGCAGCAAATTCCTCGCAACCAGCGAAAAGGCCACGGCTCAATACGAGCTCGAGCGCCGGTTCCGCGCCTTCGAAGCAAAATTCTGACTGGCTCCGACAATCAATCAGCTTTACACTTTGGCCCATGGATAACGAGCACATCCGCAACCTCTGCATGAGCTTCCCGCACGTCGCAGAGACCGTCAACTGGGGCCATCACCTCGTCTACTGGGTTGGCGATCGGGACATTGGAGGCCGCATGTTTGCTTCAACCGACCTCGATGGCAGTGGAGTCGGCGTCCTTTCGTTCCATTGCGGCGCCGAGCGTTTTCACGAACTCCTCGAAATCGAAGGCATGCGCCCCACGCCCTATTCAGCCAAAAATTTCTGGGTCACAATGGAGCGTTGGGACGTCCTGCGCCGGAACCAAATCGAAGACGAACTCCGCCGCGCGCATGCACTTATTTTCGAGAAGCTCCCCAAGCGAACCAAGACCGTCCTCGCCTTGCCGGAGAAGGAAAGCAACAAGGTCATCCGCGAACGCCGAAAGCTCCTCGCCACGCGCGCCCGTCCCGCCACGCGTACCGTGCCGAAGAAATAGATTCTTTCTGCTCGACGCCACGAAGTTCAAGCCCTTTGCGCACCCGGTCCGATACACTTCTCGGAACCGCTGAAATCCAGGTGAGGTGATCCTCAGGATGTCCGAACTCTACGTAATAGTGCTGATCATTATCGTGGTCGCACTCATGTCCGTCGCCATCTATCGCACCTCACTCGTCAAAACCAAGGCCGATTACCTCGTCGCCGGCCGCTCGCTGCCCGCGATAGTCCTGGTCTTGACGCTTTTGACATCCTGGATCGGCGCGGGTTCACTCTTCGCCGGCGCTGAGAACGCCTACAAGAACGGGTTCGCGGCGCTCTGGCAGCCCGCCGGCGGTTGGCTCGGCCTTCTGCTCATCTATTTCATCGCTCCGCGCGCTCGCAAATTCGCGCAGTTCACGCTGCCCGATCTGCTCGAAGCTCGCTACAACCAGGTCGCGCGCGTACTCGGAACCATCGCCATTCTTTTTGCTTACGTGGGCATCACCAGCTATCAGTTCAAGGGCGGCGGTGATGTGCTCCACCTCATCTTCCCCGACTACGTCTCATCGCAACTCGGCACCTTCATCATCGCGGCCTTCGTCATCGTCTCCACGGCACTGGCCGGCATGTCCTCGGTCGCCTACATGGACGTCGCCATCGGCTCGCTCGTCACCGTCATCTGCGTCATCGCCGCGCCGTACCTGCTTATCCAGGCCGGTGGCTGGACCGGTCTCCACCAATCGCTTCCGCCCGCATACTTCCAGGTGCTCGGCAACTTCCGCATGGCCCACGGAGTTGAGCAATCGGCTGGCATGGGCCTCGTTCGCGCCCTTGAATTCCTCGTACCCACCATGCTTCTCATGCTCGGCAACCAGGTGATGTATCAAAAATTCTTTTCCGCAAAATCCGAGAAGGACGCCCGCGTCTCCGTCATCGGCTGGATCATCGGCACGCTGATCCTCGAAACGCTTATCGTCGCCATCGCCGTCTTCGGCCGTGCCCTCTACCCCACCGGCGAAGTGGCGCTCCATCCTCGCGAAATTATCCCCTACACGGCCCGCCACGGCTTGCCAACTTTCATGGGCGCGTTGCTTCTCGGGGCGGTCTTCGCCAAAGTAATCTCCACCGCCTCGAACTATCTTTTCTCGCCCGCCACCAATCTCGTCAATGACGTATTTGTTCGCTACATCGCACCCAACGCTTCCAATAAGCGAGTGCTCATTGTTTCGCGCCTCGCCGTCGTGCTCCTCGGCATTTGGGCGCTCTACCAGGCCGTCTACGCCGAAAGCATTCTGCAGAAAATGCTCTGGGCTTACACCATCTACTCCGCCGCGCTCACCCCCGTCGTACTCGCAGCCTTCTACTGGCGCCGCGTCACCGCATGGGGTGCGGTCGCCGCCATCGCCAGCGGAACCGTAGTCACGCTGCTGTGGGACGTGCCTGCGATCAAAGCGATCTTTCCGGCGATCCTCGCCGATCGCGACGCCATCTTCCCCGCATTGTTTGTCGCTGTCGCAGCCATGATCGTCGTCAGCCTCGTCACGCGCGCGCCGTCAGCGGAACAACTCGCGCAGTTCGCCGATTGATCGAACAAAAGAAAAGCTGGGGCCCGCCGCGGAAGTGAAATTCGGGTGCGCTGAGCGCGTCGAACACTTCTCTACGCGCGGCGGCGAGCTTGTCTTGAAGCTTGAGTCATGATTGCAGGGATGCGCCCGAGACCGATGTGAGTAACTTCGAGCGTTCATGTATTTATCGACGTCATTACAGATGTAGAATCTCGGCCTACGGGAGAAACCAAACATGCAAGTAAAGGTCCTGCGAATTTGTATTGGGGTGACGCTCTTACTGACTGGATTCATGGTTGGGACGCACACCTCAGTCTCCATCCATGCGCAAACGATGGGAGCGACGATTCCGTTCTCCTATGGAAGGCTCGTCGCAGGCGACAGCGCATCGCTCTGGTTCGAGGACAAGGATGGCACTCTTCGGCAAATAACCATCCCGGCGGGAAGAGTAACTTTCACCGCCAACCGACAAAAATAGATCTACATGGGGTTGGGAGACTACGGCGAGTTCGAGTATCCGGAGTCGCAGTTCGTCGCCGACGCTCTCGGCATGCGACCGTCAGGGGCTAAGGCCGTCAACCATTTCGCTGGCTTGCGGCACGGCGGACGCCGTGCACTTTCCAAAGCTTCGTGCGTCGATTCAAGATAAAAAGCCGCGGCACAGTGGCCGCGGCTTCGTCGTATGGCTGCAATGGGCGGACGCGAAGCGCGCCAGCCGCACCGCAGGTGCCTACATTTCCTTTACGCCCTCGACGAACGCCTTCAGCTTGCGCGAACGTGACGGATGCCGCAGCTTGCGCAGCGCCTTCGCTTCAATCTGCCGGATGCGCTCACGCGTTACCTGGAAGCTCTGGCCCACTTCTTCCAGCGTGTGCTCCGAGCCGTCCTCAAGACCGAACCGCATCTTGATGACGCGCTCTTCCCGCGGCGTCAGTGTGCGCAGAACCTGCGAGGTGTACTCCTTCAGATTCACGCTGATCACAGCCTCGCTCGGCGAAACCGCCTGGCGATCTTCGATGAAGTCGCCAAGATGAGAATCTTCCTCTTCACCAATAGGGGTCTCCAGTGAGATGGGCTCCTGCGCAATCTTCAGCACCTTGCGCACCTTCGCCACTGGAATGTCCATGCGCCGCGCGATCTCTTCGCTCGACGCCTCACGACCCAGTTCCTGCACCAGCTGACGGCTCGTGCGAATCAGCTTGTTGATCGTCTCAATCATGTGCACAGGAATACGAATCGTCCTGGCTTGATCGGCGATCGCACGCGTAATTGCCTGACGAATCCACCACGTGGCGTACGTCGAGAATTTGTAGCCGCGCCGATACTCGAACTTGTCCACCGCCTTCATCAGGCCAATGTTGCCTTCCTGAATCAGATCGAGGAACTGCAGTCCGCGGTTCGTATACTTCTTCGCGATCGAAACCACAAGCCGAAGGTTCGCTTCAATCAGCTCCCTCTTCGCCTGCTCCGCGTCCATGTCGCCCTGGATCATCTCGCGCTGCGTGCGCTTGAGTTCTGCAATCGACACGCCCGCGTCGCCTTCAATCTTCTCCAGGTCCGTGCGGCAGTTCTTCTGCTGCCTGCGATATTCCTTCTTCAGCTCCTCGCTCTTCGACGCTTCATACTTCTGGTCGAGTGAGCGAATCTGCCGCTCCAGCGTGCGCATCGTGTCGACCGTCTTGTTGACCTTGTCGAGCAGCCGCTTGCGTTCCAGGCCCGTGTACTTTAGCTCGCGCACAATGCGCGAAATCAATACCTTCTCGCGAGCGATTAGCCAGCGCAGGTGGCGAGACTCCCTCACCTTCGTCTTAACGGCCGGCGTCGCTGCCTTTTCCTCAAATCCCACAATCTTCTTCTGGTGCTTTACCAGCGCTTCAATGCGCGCAACCGTCGACCGCACCCGCGCCTGCACCACGTCTTCGGTCAGCTCTTCTTCGTCGAAGACCACGACCTCTTTCACGTTGCGCACGCCGCGCTTCAGGTCTTCGCCCAGCGCAACAATCTCGCGGATCACAATCGTCGAACGCGAAATCGCCTTCAAAACACGGTTCTGTCCACGCTCGATGCGCTTGGCAATTTCAACTTCGCCTTCGCGTGTCAGCAGCGGCACCGTGCCCATCTCGCGCAAATACATGCGCACCGGGTCGTTGGTCTTCTCGAGCGTGCCCGGAGTCAGGTCAAGCTCAACGTCTTCGCCTTCTTCCAACTCGAAATCCTTGTCCGCGCCGAACTTCGGCCCGTCAAGCAAATCGATTCCCTGCGTCCCGATTGTCGTGATCAGGTCGTCGATGTCGTCAGGCGAGGTCGCCATCTCGTCCGGCATCATCTCGTTCACATCGCCGTAGGTGAGATAGCCCTTTTCCTTGCCCACATCAATCAGGCTGTGAATGTCGTCTTCGAATTTGTCGTCAATCGCCAATGTTTCCCCTGCTCTCTAGGTTGCTGCCGTCATTCCCGGTCAGCCCGTCGGGCCGCATGCCCTTGTTTCTCCGCCGATTCCGCCGCCAGTCCAGCGCATCCACTATCTTCTACTGATGCCCGCCCGGCGTAAACGGATTTCGCGCGTGCCAAATGCGCCCCAATCGGCGCCTCGCATGCAGCTTCAGGACCTCGCCATGGGGCGTGGCTAATCCACGCGCGCACAGACAGACCTGTATCTTCCGCAAAAAATGCGGTCTGAAAAGTTTGCTCGGAACAGGATGACTGCGCTTCAGGTTTTTCCTGGCAAGCCCGCGAGCCGAAGCTCATATGTGGGGCAAAGGGGCGCGCATCCTCACAGAGATCAACAGATTACCATATTCCCAGCCGTCATTTCCAGCAACAATCCCGTACCCGGCAAGGTATCTTCCGTATCTGAGGAGCGGTCGCCCAATCCATCAAGGCGATCTCTGCGCTTTCGCCTTTCCTGCTCCTGTTAAATTAGACGCATTCAGAGGCAGTTTAGGCTCACGATTCATCCCCCCATCCGTCCGCCCACTACTCCGGCGGACGATGATTGTGCAATTGCCTCAGCGCCTTATCAATCGCCATCTTTTCTCGCGACAACACAGCCACCTCGGCGAAATCTCCGCGCCTCTCAGCCTCCGCAATCAGCCCCCGTAACACCGGCTGCCGCCTCTCGAGCGCCCGTTCCTGCGCCTGTTGTACCGCGCTCGCCACTTCCTCCTCACCAGGCGACCGCGTTTCATGCAGCAGCACCTCCGCCAGCAACGCCCTCTGCGCTGGATCCTCCACCACGTCCATCGGCTCGACCGCTCTTCGCCCAGCCAGCGCCTGCAGTGCCGGAAACGCCCCAAGCCCCTCAAACCAGGCCGGTTGCTGCGTCAAAGCCTCCACCGCCAGCCGCCGCGCCTCCCCGTGCTCGGGATCATCCACACATAGCGCCCTGATCAACACGCGCTCCACTTCGCTCAGCTTCGAGCTCTTCACTTCAATGTGATCCCGCCGCTTCAGCGCCGCTTGCCGCAACTCCTCCCGCAGCACCGCCGAATCAATTCCCAGCCTCTGCGCCGCATCGGCCGCAAACTGATCCCGTGCCAGCTTTTCCGGCAGTCTCCGAATATGCGGCAGCAGATAGTTCATCGCCTTCACCTTCTGCTCCGCACTCGCCCCCGGAAACATCTGCCGCGCCCGCTCAATCAAGTAATCCGCCTGCCGCCGCGCCCCGCGAATCGCCTTCGTGTACGCCTCCACCCCCCGCTCGCGGATGAACCGGTCCGGATCAAGCCCGTCCTCCAGTGTCACAATCTTGATCGTGAATCCCTCCTCCGTCAGCAGCGCAATCGACTTTTCCGCCGCATTGGCCCCCGCCGTATCCGGATCAAAGTTCACCGCCACGTTCGACGTATGCCGCCGCAGCAGCGCCACCTGGTGCTCCGTGAAAGCCGTCCCGCTCGTCGCAATCACGTTCTGAATCCCGCGCAGAAACACGCTGATGCAGTCCATCTGCCCCTCAACCAGCAGCGCAAACTCGGCTTGCCTCATCGCCGTCCGCGCCTTGTCCATGTTGAACAGCACCTGCCCCTTCGAGTACAGCGGCGTCTCCGGCGAGTTGATGTACTTCGGCCCCGCCTTCTCCCCCGTCTCCAGCGTCCGCGCCGTAAACGCAATCACCCGCCCACTCTCGTTGCAAATGGGAAACATCACCCGCTTGCGAAACCGGTCATAGAGCGGCCCAACCGTCCCGTCCTCGTGCTCCTTTTGGCTGAATAAACCCGACGCCCGCAGCGTCTCTGCATCCGCCATCCCGCTCAGCCGGTCCCTCAGCCCGTTAAAACTATCCGGCGAATACCCAATCCGAAACAGCTTGATCCCCTCCGCATTCAGCCCTCGCCCCGCCAGGTACTCCCTCGCAACCGCCCCCTCCGGCCCGCTCAGCTTCTCTTCGAAAAACGCCGTAGCCGCCTCATGCAAATCCAGCAGCACGCGCCTTCGCCTCGCCTCCGCAGCCTCCTCCGGCGACGAATACTCCCGCTTCGGCAGCGGAATCCCAGCCTTGCCCGCCACAATCCGCACCGCCTCCGGAAAGCCCACATTCTCAATCTTCCCCACAAACGAGAAAACATCCCCCGACTCCCCGCACCCAAAGCAGTGGTAAAACTGCCGCACCGCATGCACGCTGAACGACGGCGACTTTTCCTTATGAAACGGGCACAGCCCCGAGTAGTTCGTCGCCCCCGCCTTGCGCAGACGAATATACTGCTCGATCACCTTCACGATGTCGGCCTGCTGCTTCACGGTCTGGGCAAAATCAGTCACGAGTCTGTGCCCCTAAGCATAATTTGGGGAGCACTCGGATTATGCACAGCCCGCGGGTGCGACTGATGCCGGGTGCCCCATGTCTCGATTTTGAGACATGGGAAACCTCAACCCTGACCCCGCCTCCATTCCCATACGAAATAATGATCCAATGCGCGCAAGCGACCCCAACGCCGCTCACATCGGCATCGACTTCGGCACCACCAACAGCTCGGTCGCCCTCGTCACGCCCAACTCCCCCGTCGAGCTGGCCTCCTTCTCCTTCCTCGGCGCGCCCATCCCATCCTTCCGCTCCGTCCTCTACATCGAACAAACCAAGTCTCCCACCGGCATCAAGCGCTCCCACTCCCTCACAGGCCCCGCCGCCATCGAACACTACCTCCAGGCCGACGAAAAAGGCCGCCTCATCCAGTCCCTCAAGTCGCACCTCTCCAGCCGCCTGCTCACCGGAACCGAAGTCTTCGGACGCCGCGTTCGCCTTGAAGAGCTCATCTCCCGCATCTTGAGTGACCTCCGCAAGCACGCCGAAAAGCAGTTCGGCCGCCCCATCCGTAACGCCACCATCGGCCGCCCAGTGCGCTTCGTCGGCGCAGAGTCAGATGAAGACGACGCCTTCGCCGTCCAACGCCTCCGCGAAGCCTTCACCCAGGCCGGCTTCGAGCAAGTCCACTTCGAACTCGAGCCCATCGCCGCCGCTTACGCTTACGAGTCCACCCTCGACCACGACGAACTCATCCTCA
>JANXQR010000652.1 GCA_025353435.1 Acidobacteriota bacterium
CCAGAGCGCAGAACCTAGGCACTTCCCCTCAACTCGGCCAAGCTGTGCAAGGTCAGCAGGCGACAACAGTCGAAGGAACCGTCCTCAACATCGTGAACTGGGGCTGCAATGTCATTGCGCCGGTAATCGCGGTTGCGTGCCTCGGCATCGCGGGATGGCACTTCAAATCCGGGCGGGGCTACATGGGGTGGGGCGTCACTGGCGTCTCTCTCATGGTGATCTCCGGTCTCGGACGCATGGCCGAGGGCTTCATCACTCAAGCACAGGGCATTCAGTAGCGAAGGCAGAGAGCGATGCAGACGCCACAGTTCCTCCTCGACCTTCTCCAGTTGCTGCTCGATCTGGCGGTGCCGGCGGCGTTCTGCACGCTGGCCGCCGCGGGAGTAAACCTGCGGCATGAAGGCGGGATCAACTTTCACGTAAATGGCCGCACTGGCAAGTGGATTCTTTGGACCATTGTTCTTCTGACACTTCCGCAACTGTTGTCGTGGGTTGCCGCGCAGGGCATCAACATACCGTCCGCGAGAGGAACGGTGGGTACGAGTTGGCTGGCCAGCATGGAAACGGTATTCAAGAACTTCGTTAACCAGCTCGTTGTCGCCAAGCTGGCGCCGGTCCTTGCGGCGTATTTCGTCCTGAAGGCGACGCTTGACGGGGCCGCAGGCGAGAATCCGCTTGGTTCGATTGTCGCAGCGCTCTTTCTGATGTCGCTCTCGGCAACGATGCAACTCCTTCAGGGATGGAATACGGGAGGTCAATACGCAATGACCGACATGCTCGCCTCCCTGTGGAACTACATTGCCGGACAGATCTTGCCGGCCGCGGCGGGACTGGCATGTGTGGGAGCCGTCATCAACTTTGTCCGGCATAGACCCTGGGCCAGGCTGGTCTTCGCCGCGATCTCTTTTCTGAGTGTGAGCGGTCTTCTCGCACTCTTCCAGTCGATGGCGGCCTGAGGTGAATGTATGAGTTTCGACGGTGCAATCACAAACCTTGCATCCTGGGCCGGCAACACCATAATGCCGACCATGGCGGGCCTGTTCTTTGCAGGAGCCGTGTATCGCTACAGCAAGGGAGGTCCCTTCGAGCAGTTTCTTTACGGGGGATTCGCATCGTTGATGTGTTCGGGGATGTTGCGCGCGCTGGAAGGATTCGTTCAGCACACGGGAGCGACAAACGCCGATGTCTTCTGGATGGCAACGATGAGTCTGGCAAACTGGACGGCCAATGTCATCCTGCCCATGTTCGCCTTGACCCAACTCGTAGCGATGGCGCTGCACATGGGCGGAGTAGTTTCAGAGATTTATCCGGGTTCGACCTGGATCAGGAAGTTCGTCGCGGCAATTGCTGCATTGTCGGTTTCAGGCATCATGCGCCTGGCCGAGTCGATGGTGACACAAGCCCACGGAGTTGGAGGGTAACGCAATGAGTCTCGATCTAACGCCGGTTCATCGCAACCTACACACTAAGGTGACATTTCTTGGCCTGGAGTTTGAGGACCTGATTCTGGTGCTCGCTCTCGCAGCTTTGATGAACCTTCTGGCCCATTTCGTGAGCAGCAACGCGCATGTGTTCGGGATCCCGCTCAACGTCTTCATGGAATTTGTCGTGCCGGCGTTGGCGGTACCGTCTTTGATTCTGTTCAAGTACGGGAGGCCGCGCGGCTATCTCACCGACATGGTCCGCTCGTTCTTCACTCCGAAGGCCTGGTGCGCACTTGAACGAGATTCAGAACTGAC
>JANXQR010000670.1 GCA_025353435.1 Acidobacteriota bacterium
TCTTGCGAAAGTGGATGCTAAGGGTCACGCAGTTTCGTTTTTACAGACGCGCCTGTCTCCCACTGACGCTTTCCTGTGGTCAGCAATGACACTTAAAGTTGATCGTAGCAGGTAATTTATAAGCGAGAGTTGGCAGGATGATTTGGTTCAGACCATCTGCCGACTCTCACCTGGTATCGTTCTGATGTATATACGTGAGAGGCCTTCGCCTCGATTGTGCCGGATTGCTACACGAGCATCCGGTCCTTCGAAGCAGCCGGTTCGTTCCGTGAGGGTGGCGCCATCATATTCCTACACGAAAGACTGCCGAGATGTAGATGGGATTGTCTTTAGTGCACTAGGGAGCAATCCAGCCCCACTCGCCTTGTCACTTTACCACACCCCCATGAGGGCGAATGAGGCAAAACGGTCAAAGATGTTAAGGAGCGCCTTGAACGAAAGTCTTTTCAGGCAAACCTGGACTGAATTCAAAGATGATTTCAAGCAGGAATTGTCGGAGAATTGACAGCGACGAGTGCGGTGGGATTTGTGTCCCACCGCGTATTACTGAACAAACCCTGAGCCTCCAGTGCAGAATATCACTCGAACCATCATAGGTAGACTCTGCTTGAGTATCGTGGCAGTCACCGGGGTTCCAACATCGTCTTTGGCGTGTTGGATCAAAACCTGTTCCCCTTCCACCACAGCCACTCCGTTCAGAGAGGTCCTCAACGAGGATCAATTCGACGATACAGAGGGACAAGTCAATAGCGAGCCCACCAGGAAACGGGGCACCTTCACAGACGACGTGTTGATGTTTATTGAGGGCCGTCGAGACATGATTGGGGGGAAAAATCATGAGCACTTTCAGGTGGACTATGGGGCTTGGATAGCGGACGTGAAGACCTGGGTCGATGAGTGGATCGAACAGAACAAAACTGCCGACAACAGTCACTCTGACTCGAGGTCTCCAGGAAGCGAAGGGAGTTCTCGTTATGACCAATGATGTTCGTGTATCGGAGGACTTCAAGCAACGGCTTTAGATCTCAAGACCTATCTCTCAAGACACGGCAACGGAAGCTCGATGACGCCATAGAACAATGTAAATAGACGTTCTTGCCAATTCCTCGCCGCTCTGTTTCTGTCAGTGTCGAATCATAATAATTCGGGCCTGTAGAATTCCCACGCAAATGGCTGCCTCGTTCGCCACTCTCAGGCAGAGTATTGCGCTGCAATTCCGCCCACCCGTCCCCCGAGACGTCCGATTTCATTACAAAATTTCGCGAATAATGCCGGTTGGA
>JANXQR010000678.1 GCA_025353435.1 Acidobacteriota bacterium
AAGTGGGCCGCCAACCACGTCCCCGCCATCGTCGAAGGCTGGTCTCCCGGCTTTGAAGGCGGACACGCCCTCGCCGACATCCTCTTTGGCGACGTCAATCCCTCCGGCAAACTCCCCGCCAGCCTGCCCCGTGCCGTCGGCCAGGAGCCCCTCTATTACGCGCAGCTCCCCACCGGCCGCCCCGCCCGCGGCGTCGACCTCACCCGGATCCCCACCAATTCAGTCGAAAAATTCGTCTCCCGCTACGTTGACGAAGAAAACTCCGCTCTCTTCCCCTTCGGTTACGGCCTCAGTTACACGCGCTTCAGTTACACCGTCCCCACTGTCAGCCGCGCCACCGTGCCGCTTAGAGAAGTCATGTCCTCCCGCCGCGATCCTGTCGTCACAGTCGGCGTTGACGTCAGAAACACTGGCACCGTTGCCGGCACTGAAGTCGTGCAGCTCTATCTCCGCAACCTCAACGCCAGCATCGAGCAGCCCGTCCGCGAGCTCAAAGGCTTCAACAGAGTCACGTTGGCCCCCGGTGAAACCAAGCACGTCGATTTCCCCATCGGCTTCGACGAGCTCAACTTCTACAACGTCGACGTCAAGCAGGTAGTCGAACCTACGCAATACCAAATCTGGGTCGGCGGCAGCTCGTTAGCCACCTCCGAAACCAGCATCCAAATCGTCGAATAGGTTTTCCTACGGGGGATGAATCTGTGCCCCATTCATCGCGTTTTTTGCGATGAGTGGGATCGCACGAACCTCGCAATTATCTTTTTTGAACTTGCATTTCAGTTTCTTTTCAGGAAGTCTTAGGAACCCATCCAAAGGAGGATCAAATGCTCGATCATCCCCCCATCAAGCCGGAACCAGACGAAGACCTCTCCCGCTTCCAACTCCCCGATCCCGACTGGAAATACGTCAACCTCCGCCGCTACCTGGTTGAGTTGGAACGCTCCATCGATGAAGGCACACAATGGGTCGTCTTCGAGTCAAACGGGCCTTCCCTCTGGGCACGCGTCCGTAACACCGTCACCGATTTCCTCACCAATGAATGGCAGACAGGCAAACTCCTCGGAACCACCGCCGACGAAGCCTTCTTCGTCCGCTGCGATCAAACCACCATGACGCAAAACGACATCGACAATGGTCGCTTGATCTGCGTTATTGGCATAGCCCCCATCAAGCCCGCAGAGTTCGTCATCTTCCGCATCGGCCAATGGACCGCCGACCACAAACCCTAACCTCCAACGCTTCGTGGGTTGATAGGCCAAGGCTTAAGCCCAGGCAACACGACAGCAAAAGGAAGTGGGCCCCAGCCCCTTAAGGCGAGTTACTTCCGGATTGGCGGTGACTCGACCGGAATATGAATTGGCCGTTTCTTTGCTTGTGAAGCTATTAGAGTCGATGGGCATAATGTGACGAGATGGTCTTAATGGTGGTCCCAGCTACCGCGTAGGTCGTTAGTGTGGAAAGGACCCCGGTAGGTAATGCTTTCCCAATCCCGCCACTGTGCCCTGAAGAAAGCCGCCATCCATCCCGCAACGGTAATCGAGGACTCATGGGAGCTATATACAAGCCACTCGAAATCGCTCGTTAGAAAAGATTCATCGCCCCCGTAAATCGGATCTATCAGAGAGTGGTCGATTTCGTAATCCTCTGGCCCTTCAAGAAGAAGAAAGCAGCGTTCTATGGATCGCTCTTGCGTCGCTCTCAACAAGAGGGACGTACCGCCCCGGCTCTGCCACATCGCTTCGTGAAAGGCAATGGCATCCAAGTGCGGTTCACACTTCGCAAGAGGATACCAATAGCCACCGACGCCCCAACGGTTGCGCAGCGTCTCACGCAGTTCTTTACTCTCGGAGTCGGCCAATACGCGGCGATACGGTAGAGGCTCAATCCCGCTGAGTCGAGTCGCTTCTTGCCCGGAGATATGGAACCCGAACGCCTTGAACTCTTCATCGAGTGCGACACATGCCGACCTGCTCCGTTGAAATTCTCGCAATAGATTTGAAAGTGCGTCCCTGCCAGCTTCGAGCAGTAGTTCTTGAGCCTCTGTCAAAGACTCGAACTCGGTGCCGGTGAGCCTCTCGACCTCGACTTCTATAGCGTGGTCGAGCCTGTAACGGGGGAATAATCCATAAGCGGCTTCGGTATAGTCGCTTCCCGCTCTATCACTCCCTGATTCGCAGAGCTTCATGTACTCCGTGGCCCAGCGGTAGTGCCGATCAGCGCAAAACCTGCGGGCAGCGGTGTGCAAAGCAAGAGGCAAGTTCATCCCTAACTCTTACAGGAATATGCCACAGGTGGTCCATGTCCACAGTCACTTGGCAAGAGCTTGGGCCAATAAGCAGGGAGCAAATATCAGCCGTTTTGCAGGTTACGGTTGTATCGTGGACAACTCGGAAGTAACCGGCCCGATCCTCCAAAAACTCTGCCGAGAATTCGATCCCCTGGGCAAATCTCCCTGCGGCGTGCTCTTCCCCGATCGAATCCTAACGAATCTTGCTCAGCAGCCGTTCAAAGCACCCCGGCACCTGCGCATTCCACTCGCCCCAATCGTGCCCGCCCGGCTTGGTGTGGAACTCATACGCAAACTCGCGCCGTTTCAACCGCTCAACAAACCTCTCAATCGATTCGCGCAGCGGTTCATTCTCGCCCGCCGTGATGTACAGATACGGCGTCTGCGCGGGGTCCGCCGTCTTCACCAGCACAAACGGATCGCTCGCCCGCCGCGCATCACTCCCTTTCGGACCGAAGATCTTCCGGAAGCGTTCGCTCTGCCCGAACCGAACCCAACTGAAGCCCCGCGACGTCACTTCGATCGCCGGGCTCAACGCTCCCGCAAACGCAAAAAGGTCCGGCCGTTTCAGCCCGTAAACCACCGCTCCGAATCCACCCATCGACGTGCCCACTATAGCGCGATGATTCCGGTCTCCCGCCGCCGGAAATCGTCTCTCCACATCGGCAGGCAAGTCCGTCACTAGGAAATCCCCGTAGCGGTAGGCCGGAGCCAGCGACGAGTTCACCCAAGACGAGTTCACCCAATAGGAGAAGGCTCCCTCCGGCATCACCACGATCAGCCCGCGAGTCGCGTACTGGCCCACATCTGAGTAGTTCGACCAGTCGCGAAAGTCGCCGCCTCCGCCATGCAGCACGTACACAACCGGGAGCTTTCCCGCTCCGCTTACGTTTGCCGGAAGATACACCCGGTACGTCGCATTTTGTTGGAGCGCGGCTGAATAGAACGTCACATCCTGCAATGTGACGCCGGGAAAACGTCGCGGCGTGTCTACCAGGTCCTTGTCGCGGGAATGGCATCCAGCCAACCCGAGTGAAGCAGCCAAAAGAATTAGGGTTCGAACGATCGGTTTCATCGGAAACCCGATTCTACCGCTCATTTCGCGACTTCGATCGTCAAACTGCCGCGATGTCCCAGAAGTTCCCAATATCATCGAGCTGTCATTCAGAGCGAACGGGGCCCCAAACGTTTTTCAGTTCCGGGGTCCCCAAAAGAGCGGTCTTT
>JANXQR010000694.1 GCA_025353435.1 Acidobacteriota bacterium
CTCACGTGCATTTTCGATTGCGAGCGCACCGCAAGAAGACTTTCTCCTGGTGGCAACCCGGTTGCGGGATTCCGCATTCAAGAGGGTTTTATCCCACACTTCACCGGGGACCCAGGTTAAAATCGACGGTCCCTTTGGCGATCTACGGCTTCATAACGACAGTTCCCGTGCGGCGGTCCTGTTGTGCGGCGGAATCGGCATCACGCCTTTCCGGAGCATCATACTGAACGCGACCCAGAACAAACTGCCTCATCGCATCTTTCTCTTCTATTCGAACCGCAGGCCTGAGGATGCTCCATTCCTTGAGGAGTTGCAGGCGCTCGAAAAGCAGAATCCGAACTTCAAGCTGATTGCCTGCATGACGGAGATGGAAAAGTCCCGACGGCGCTGGGATGGCGAATCGGGAAAAATCAGCCGAGACATGATCGAGAAGCATCTAGGTGGACTCCCATCCGCGATTTACTACGTTACCGGGCCGCCTGGCTTTGTTGCTGGGATGCGAGCAATGCTCGAGGATTTCGAGGTCGATGATGACAATATTCGCACTGAGGAGTTCGGCGGCTATTGATGGGAACTGGGCCTAAATCGGGTGCTTCTACGCGCTTTTCCCGACAATCCGAATGGAACTGTGGATGAGGCGGAAGAGATATGGGTGGCTTTGCTCTCCCCGGAACGTTGGCTGCTTTTGCATCTTTAGATTTGATTGACCAGAAGAGATAGTCCTCATGACGAGATCTTTCCCCATGGATCACAAGACACGGGTTTATGACAATGTATTTGAGATGATGCCGAGCGAGGAGAACCCGACCCCGCTTGTACGCGTCAATCGGCTCAATCCCAATGCCGACTTTCCGCTCTACGCCAAGCTCGAATGGATGAACCCCTTCGGCTCCGTAAAAGACCGCGCCGCGTGGGCATTGCTGCGCGATCTGGAAGAGCGTGGTGAACTTGGTAATGGACGCGGTCTTGTCGAACCCACTTCCGGCAACACCGGCATCAGCCTGGCAGCTCTGGCGCGCGCTCGCGGTCATCGCCTGCTGGCCATCGTGCCGAACAAAGTTCCCCATGAAAAGAAAGTTCTGCTGAAGATTGCCGGCGCCGATCTGGAAATCGTATCCGACGAACTGTGCCCCGCACCGGGATTGGGTGACGGCTCGATCAACCTCGCCAAAACCTACGCAAAAGCACAGAGCCACAAGTACGTGATGCCGAACCAGTATGAAAACGAGAAGAATGTCGAAGCGCATTTCAAAACAACGGGACCAGAGATCTGGAAGCAGACCAAGGGTCGCATCACGCATTTGTTCACGTCCCTGGGCACCTGCGGCACAGTGACGGGAATCGGCAAATTCCTTCGCGGCAAAAATTCGAAAATCAAGATTATTGCCATCCAGCCGACGGAGGGGCATGACGTGCCGGGGCTCCGCAACATCTCGCAACTCGAAGTTTCCAAGCTCTTCGATCCATCGCTTATCGACGACATTCTCGAGATCGATTTCAACCTCGCCTATACCCGTGCATTGGAATTGTGCCAGAACGAGGGACTGCTGGCCGGCCCGAGTTCGGGCCTGATTTTGGAAGGCGCCCTGCAAATCGTAGCGCGCGACCGGCGCGGATTTGGAGTGATGATCTTCCCGGATAACGTCTTCAAGTACACCTCCAACATGACGAAACACATCCCCACGCTCGAACCACAGGAGACAAAGGCGACAATATGACGACTAATCATTACGTGCATCCCGAAATCCTGGTCGAAACGGACTGGGTGAAGCAAAACCTCGGCAAACCAGGCGTCCGGCTCGTGGAGGTTGATGTGGATACCAAGGCCTACGATGCCGGCCACATTCCCGGTGCCGTAGGCTTCAACTGGCAGAGCCAGCTTCAGGACCAGGTCCGCCGAGACATCATCAGCAAGCAGGAGTTCGAACGGTTGATGAGCGAAGCCGGCATTTCACCGAGCGATACGGTAATCCTGTACGGAGACAACAACAATTGGTTTGCTTCATACGGCTTCTGGCTGTTCAAGCTCTACGGCCACAGCGACGTGCGCCTGATGAATGGCGGCCGGGTCAAATGGCTGAATGAGGCGGACAAGGAACTGACGCCCGATCGGCCGAAGATCACGCCGACGAAGTACCATGCAAGCGAGCCGGACTTGACCCTGCGTGCGCTGCTGCCGGAGGTGCTGAAGGTGCAATCGGACAAGCGTCACAACTTGGTGGACGTACGCAGCCCCGATGAATTCACCGGCAAGGTCATTGCGCCCCCAGGTATGACGGAGACGGCCCAGCGCGGCGGCCACATTCCGGGCGCAAAAAGCATCCCGTGGAGCACAGCCATTAACCAGGACGGGACGTTCAAATCCGCCGACGACCTGCGCAAGATCTATTTCTCGAATGGGGGCATTGATCCCGGCAAGGACACCATCACTTATTGCCGCATTGGCGAGCGCTCAAGCCACACCTGGGTCGTGCTCAAGTTTCTGCTCGGCCTGCCCAACGTAAAAAACTATGACGGCAGTTGGACGGAATACGGCAGTATCGTGGGCGCGCCGATTGAAAAATGAAAGTGAGGCACCTTTGAATCACCGTATTGGGCTCTGTTCACGGTGCGCAGTTCATCTGCGAGGCATCCCGGCGCTTTTTGTGGTTTCGTGGCGCGTACCGAATGTATGATCCATCTTCGATCAATTCTTTTTCCGATCGCCTTTTCCAAAGCGGCTGATTCCATGGCTTGCTCAGTCAGAGAAATGGCGGAGCGCTTCAACACCACGATCACCGTCTTGAATGCCTTTAACCCGTTACCTGAGTACTTCCAGGGCCCCTCGACCGACGACCGCTGCGGTTCAAGAGGGGAGCCAGCTCTTCCGTATTCTGCGGCACTTTTGGAATTGCGGGATCTTCAGAAGAAGCGACTTGAAACGTTTGCCCAGAGCCATTTCTCTGATATGCGCTACACAGTAAGGATCGAAGATGGCGATCCAGCCATGGTGATCGAATGGGTGGCAAAGTGCGAGGAATCGGATTTGATAATGATGCCCACTCGTGGTCTGGGACGGTTTCGCCGGCTGCTCCTCGGCTCGGTCACATCAAAGATCTTGCATGATACGTCCTTTCCCCTGTGGACGAGCATTCACAAGCCAGAGCTGGCTTCCTCCTTACCCCACGGGTGCCAATCGATCCTTTGTGCGGTGGGGATGAACCAAGGGGATGACGTTTTGTTCAAGGCAGCACGCCTATTCGCTGAGGCCTACGATGCCAGGGTATGTCTCCTTCATATCCAAGGATCCGCGGATGTGCAAGATCGGGAGTCTTTGGCCCAGCTCATCCGGCACTCCTTTGATCGGGTCTGCCCAGGGAAAGGAGTTCGTTCCGCCATGAGCGTTCGTATTCAAATTCTGGATGGAGAGTTATCGGAGGGGATTTGTCGCGCAGCCCGTGAAGAAGGCGCTGATTTGGCGATTGTCGGCCGTGGACACGTGCGGGAGACCTTTGAACAAATGTGGTCGCATCTCTATACGATCATTCGGAAATCGCCCTGTCCCGTCTTAACTGTGTAATCTATCCGTCAGATTGCCCGGCCAAGCAACATCTGTCACGGGACAAAGTATAAACGATCTATTGACCGAAACGATGCAATAGTCAATCCTGCGATGCGTATCACGATCGCGTGCAGTCTGACGCTGCAATGAGGGCACGATGGCCTTTGCGTTATGGAGTTGCGTGACCCACGGTGGGGTAACAGCCGCGAGAGATGGTCTCGCAATGGTTGTGCTCCATGGCGCCGCGAACATCCTCTTACGCCTCGCCTCTGTGGGGGAACTTGCCTATCTGTTCGAAGCTCTGCTGGGTGTGGCAATGGCGGTGTTCGCCGCTGTTGGCTTTGTGCGCAGCTTTGGCCGAAATGCCCTTTCTTCGGGCTCTGCGCTCATCGAGGAAAAGTGTACTTCCTTGAGCGTTGAACGACAGACGCCAAAGGAAG
>JANXQR010000709.1 GCA_025353435.1 Acidobacteriota bacterium
GTTTGGCGTTTGGATAGCTCGCGGGCCAGTTTCATGCGCTGCGCTTCGCCGCCGCTGAGAGTGGTGGCGCTCTGGCCGAGATGCACGTAGCCGAGGCCGACGTCAACGAGCGTTTGCAGCTTTTGCTTGAGCTGCGGCACGTTGGCGAGCACGGTCAATGCGTCTTCGATGGTGAGTTCGAGGATGTCGGCAATGGAGTAGCCGTGGAACTTTACGGCCAGCGTTTCCTGGTTGTAGCGGCGCCCATTGCACACTTCGCACTGCACGTAGACGTCCGGCATGAAATTCATCTCAATTCGGCGCTGTCCGTCGCCCTCGCACGTCTCGCACCTGCCCCCCGCCACGTTAAAGCTAAATCTACCAGGCTTATAGCCCCGCTCCCGCGCCTCCGGCAGCATCGCAAACAAATCCCGAATCGGCGAAAACACCTGCGTGTAGGTAGCGGGGTTGGAGCGGGGGGTTCTGCCGATGGGGGATTGGTCGATGCGAATGACTTTGTCGAGATTCTCGGCGCCGGTGAGGGTTTCGTGCGAGCCGGGCTCTTCGCGCGAGCCGTAGATGGATTTGGCCAGGGACTTGTACAGTATGTCGTTGATAAGAGTGCTTTTACCGCTGCCGCTGACGCCGGTGACGACGGTCATGACGGCCAGCGGGATGCGGATATTGACGTCCTGGAGGTTGTGCTCGCGCGCGCCGGTTATGGTGAGCCATTTGCCACTGATTTTGCGCGGCTTGGGGCGGTGCAAGATGCCGATATCCCCTGACAGGTATCTTCCGGTTAGGGACTCGGGGCAGGCCATGATGTCGGCGGGAGTGCCGGACGCGACGACGTGGCCGCCAAGGCGGCCGGCGCCTGGGCCGAGGTCGAGCACGTAGTCGGCGTGGCGGATGGTTTCTTCGTCGTGCTCGACGACGAGGACGGTGTTGCCAAGGTCGCGGAGCTGAACAAGCGCTTCAATGAGGCGCGTATTGTCGCGCTGATGCAGTCCGATTGACGGCTCGTCGAGCACGTAGAGCACGCCGCGCAGCTTGGAGCCGATTTGCGTGGCTAGGCGGATGCGCTGGCCTTCGCCGCCGGAGAGTGTGGAGGCGCTGCGATCGAGGGAGAGATAACTGAGGCCGACGGCGCAGAGGAACTCGAGGCGCTCGATAATTTCGCGACGGATGCGGTCGGCGAGCAACGCTTCGCGCGCGGTGAACGAGAGTGCGTAGGCGGCGCTGAGTGCGCGGTTCAGCGAGAGAGCAGTGAAATCTGCGATGGACAGGCCGTTGATTTTGACGGCGAGGGACTCGGGGCGCAGGCGCTTGCCGCGGCAGATGGGGCACGGGGTCGCGGACATGAAGTTCATCATGTAGTCGCGGTAGCCGTCGCTGCGGGCTTCTTCGATGGAGTCGCGCAGGTAGCTGAGGATGCCGTGGAAACCGGTGCGCGACGTTTCATTCTTCGGTGGGCCGTAGACCAGGATGTGCTGCTGGCGGGGAGGCAGTTCTTCAAAAGGCGTCTTGAGGTTGATGTCGTAGCGTTCGGATGCGAGGTGGATGAGTTTTAGAAGATATTGTGAGGCCGATCCGGGGCCGAGACCGCCGTCGAGGAGGGGCTTTGACCAGTCGGTGATGACTTTAGCGGGATCGAGATCGTACATGGAGCCGAGGCCGTGGCACTCGGGGCATGCGCCGAATGTGGAGTTGAAGCTGAAGCTGCGCGGTTCGAGCTTGGGGACGTCGAGGCCGCAGTCGGGGCAGGCCATGGAGGAGGAGAATAGTTGCTCGTCTCCGTTGGAGAGGACGATGAGGACGAGTCCATTGGCCATCTGGAGGGCTTTGGAGACAGCGGCGTCGAGGCGTTTTTCGAGGGAGGGTTTGCCGCCGGCGGCTGAGGCGATTTCGGCTGTGGTGGGCTTGAGCAGGACACGGTCGATGACGGCTTCGATGGTGTGATTCTTGCGGCGGTCGAGGGGGACTGGCTCGGAGAGGTCCTTCATCTCGCCGTCGACGCGGGCGCGGAAGCCTTGCTGATCGAACTGGTCGAGGAGTTCCTTGAATTCGCCTTTGCGGCCGCGGACTACGGGGGCCATGACGGTGACGCGTTCGCCGGCTCCGAGTTGCAGAATGCGCTGCACGATTTGCTCGGCTGTCTGGCGAGCGATGGGCCGGCCGCAGTTGGGGCAATGTGGGGTGCCCACCGAGGCGTAAAGGAGGCGAAGGTAGTCGTAGATTTCAGTGATGGTGCCGACGGTGGAGCGCGGGCTGCGGCTGGTGGTTTTCTGTTCGATGGAGATGGCGGGGCTGAGGCCTTCGATGGAGTCCACGTCTGGTCGCTCGATCTGATCGAGAAACTGGCGCGCATAGGCGGAAAGCGTTTCGACGTAGCGGCGCTGGCCTTCGGCGTAAATGGTGTCGAACGCGAGGGAGCTTTTTCCGGAGCCGGAGAGGCCGGTTACTACCGTAAGGGTGTTGCGCGGGATGCGGACGTTGATGTCCTGCAGATTGTGCTGGCGCGCGCCGCGAACCGAAATGTGGGTGATGGGCATAATTGGGAATATTTGGGCGAGTGGAACAAATTGGGAATGTCGGGTGATTTCGATCACTCGTCTTGTGGGGTAATCTACCGGACCGCAATGATCTATGGGTATTCTAGTTGTCAACAGAATCAAGGGTCAACGAAGCGGCCGGTGAGCGGTTTAATGCGAGAATCGCAGAGGAGCCGGGCGATGCGCGAGCAGAATTATGCGTAGCGAGGGTCAGATTGACCTCTTCAGAATGCTCATCTTAAAGGAATACTAAATGTCAGATGCATTGAATTTAGGAATGTTAGTTTGCGCTACGGTAGGGTCGATGGCATTTGGGGTGTTGTCGGCTTATGGAATCTTTCGTGTCGGGTTTGCGCTGATGCGTCCCCGGACCCGATCCGTGGTGGTAAAGACACAGCCTGAAGTAGCTCTCTGATACAGCCGTATTGAAATTCGCGTCTCCAGGGGCGTCAGCGGGCTTGCAGCTTACTGCGGCGCCTCGGGGGGCGGTTGCACCGGCTGATTCTGTAACTGCTGCTGCATTTGCATTTGCTGGCGTTGCATCTCGAGCATGCGCTGTTGCGGAGTCATGGGGGCTCCAGGCTGGTTGATGGGCTGCCCACCCGGCGGGCGGTTCATCGGCTGCTGCTGATTGGGCTCTTCCGCCTCTACCGGCTGCTCGACATCGTCATCCTGCGGAACCTGGCGGTTGAAGGCCTGTCCGGCCTGACCAGGCTGTCCAGCCGGCCCGCCGACCTTGGTGCGTTCGCTCAGGATGATTTCCCGTGGAGTTCCCTGGCCTTCATCGCCGAGCATGAGCACGTTATAGGTCGATCCGTGCAGGATCTGCGAGATTACATCTTTGGCGGGCCCGGGGCCGTATTCGCCAAAAACGCGTTCATCACCCTGCAATCCCTCGACTTTTGCGCCGGTCGCTGTTGCCACGTCGTCAAGAATCTGGCGAAGGCTGGAGTTTGTTGCCCCCACTTGGAGGCCCTGGCTGTCCCAGCGAATGGAGGGAGGAGTTGGCGGGTCATTCACAGGCCATTTGGGCGGTTCAGGAGCGGCCGGGAGGGGAGCCTGCTCTGGCGCGGGCGTGGCCAACGCCGGATGGGCGGGGCTGGCCTTTTTGTGCGGACTGGCTGCGTGATGTGCCGAATGAACAGTGGGCGAAGCCTGAGCGCAAAGGGTCTGCGCACACGAAAACAATGCCGCAGCAGCCATCAAAGCCCAGAGCTGCGATGAGCGGAGAAATGCTGTTGAGCGACCGCAAAACCTGCGTGTTGGCACCAGGCCTTTGATCATGTTGCGTCTCTCCCGCCTGCCCGCGAGACGGAGATTTGATCCGCCCCTCTGTACTAGACTACAAGAGATCCACGGACGCTCGAAGTAGAGCTTGTGGGGTGGAGAGAAACATCGATGCGCCTCTCTAGAAACTGGTCAGCCGCCTGCACCGTCCATTTGCTGTTTTGCGCGGCGCTCACGGTGCCAACTGTTGCACACGCTACGAGTTGTACGACGCAGGCCGAAATGACGCCAACGGACCGAGACCTTCTGGCGGCCACGGGGCAGCGAATGGCGGCGGCCGTCATTAACCAGGATGCGACCTCATTGCGCGCGGCGTTGCTGCCTTCAGTTGCGCAAGACTGGGATGGAATCCGGGACGCGATTGAGCAGGGCGCGCCTGCGGTAAAGGGCGGGCAGGCGCAGCTGCGCAGCCTTTATTTGATGGATTCGACATCGCAGAAGGCTGCGGAGGACACACAGTTTTTCTGCTCGAATGCGAATGGGTCGACCACGGTTACGATCTCCATGCGCGCATTGCCGCCGGGTCGATATGCCGTGATTCTTGCGGATGCTCAGGGAGCGCAGATGGCCGGCCAGATGGGCTTCATTCTCGGCTGGGACGCGAATACGTGGAAGCTGGGCGGCGCGTTTGTGCGGCCCGGCATGCTGGATGGGCACGACGGAGTGTGGTATTGGGAGCACGCGCGGCAAATGTCGCAGGCGAATTCTCCGTGGGCCGCGTATTTCTGTTACGAGGCGGCGCGTTATTTGCTGCTTCCGGTGGACTTCATCTCGTCGCCCAACTTCGAAAAGCTCAGCCAGGAAGAGGGCCAACTGAAGAATTCGCCCTCCGATGCGTTTCCATACTCAGTGACCGCAGGGGAGCGAACCTGGAAGATCAATGCCATCCGATTCGATCCATCATTGAGGCAGGCTGATCTGGGTGCGACGTACGAGTCGGCCGGTGTGACCGATCCCGCGGCTCAGCGCACTGAGGCGATTGCCGTACTTAGTGCGCTTTTGAAGGCTCAGCCGGACCTGCGGAAAAGCTTCCAGGGCATGTGGGCGTACTCATCAAATGGCGGCAAGGTAACGCCGGTGATGGAATTGCCCATGGCGCAAATACCTTAAAAGCAGGGAACAGGGAGCAGGGACTAAGGGGCTAAGGGACTAAGGGACTAAGGGACTGAGGGACTGAGGGACTGAGGGACTGAGGGACTGAGGGACTGAGGAACTGAGGGACTAAGGAACGAAGGAACTGAGGACTTGGGTCCAGGTTCGGGATTTTGATGGGAATTGACATGGAATCAGTGGATTTGATTGACCTGCGATCGGATACCGTAACCCGGCCCACGCACGAGATGCGCGTGGCGATGGCCTCGGCTGAAGTGGGGGATGATGTTTACGGCGAAGATCCCACCATTAATCTGCTTGAGCGCCGCGCGGCCGAAATTTTTGGTCGCGAAGATGCATTGTTTGTTCCCACTGGCACGATGGGCAACCAGATCGCTTTGCGGTTGCACACGCGGCCAGGGCAGGAGATTATCTGCGAATCGCGCGCGCACATTCTGGATTGGGAGATGGCCTCGGCGGCGGTGTTTTCCGGCTGCCTGATTCGGGCCGTACCCACGCCGGATGGCATTCTCACGTGGAAGGACATTGAGCCGGTGATCTACGGGCGCGGCGCCTTCCGCGCGGCTACGGGTCTGATTGAACTCGAGAACACCGCGAACCTTGCCGGCGGACGGGTTACGCCGCTGGCGGTGATGGAAGAGATTTGGGCGAATGCGAAGGAACGGAAGCTCCCGGTGCATCTGGACGGCGCGCGGATCTTTAACGCTGCTGCATTCCTCAACAGCGATGTAAAGACTCTCACGCGGGGGTTTGACACGGTGATGTTCTGCCTGTCCAAAGGGCTTTGCGCGCCAGTGGGCTCCATGTTGGTGGGATCCACGGAACTGATGGAGCAGGCCCGCA